>DKMV01000258.1 GCA_002469605.1 Leclercia sp. UBA7405 | reverse complement strand
CGATCTGGAGAACGCCCGCTCGGCCCGGGACCAGGCCCAGGCGACCCTGAAATCGGCCCAGGATAAACTCAGCCAGTACCGCAGCGGTAACCGCCCGCAGGATATCGCCCAGGCGAAGGCCAGCCTCGAACAGGCCCAGGCCCAGCTGGCCCAGGCCGAGCTGGATCTGCGCGATACCACCCTGGTTGCCCCCTCTGACGGCACGCTGATGACCCGCGCCGTTGAGCCCGGCAGCATGGTTAATGCCGGCAGCACCGTGCTCACCCTCTCCCTCACCCGCCCGGTGTGGGTACGGGCCTATATTGACGAGACCAATCTCGGTCAGATGCAGCCGGGCCGGGAACTCCTGCTCTATACCGACGGTCGCCCGGATAAGCCGTACCACGGCAAGGTGGGCTTCGTCTCCCCGACCGCGGAATTTACCCCGAAAACCGTTGAAACGCCGGATCTGCGCACCGACCTGGTCTATCGCCTGCGCATTATTGTTACCGATGCCGACGATGCCCTGCGCCAGGGGATGCCGGTCACCGTTACGCTCAGCAATGGGGAAGGTCATGAATGACGCGGTTATCGCACTCACCGGGCTGGTAAAAAACTTTCCCGGCATGGACCGCCCCGCCGTGGCGCCGCTGGACTGCACCCTGCACAAGGGCTACGTCACCGGGCTGGTGGGGCCGGACGGCGCCGGGAAAACCACCCTGATGCGGATGCTGGCCGGGCTGTTGAAGCCCGACGGCGGCGAGGCGCGGGTGCTGGGACTGGATCCCATTCATGACGACCGCGCCCTGCACGCCATGCTGGGGTATATGCCGCAAAAGTTCGGGCTTTATGAGGATCTGACGGTGATGGAGAACCTTAACCTGTATGCGGATCTGCGCAGCGTCACCGGCGAAACCAGGCAAAAGACCTTCGAGCGGCTGCTGGCCTTTACCGCCCTCGGCCCCTTTACCGGGCGGCTGGCGGGCAAGCTCTCCGGCGGCATGAAGCAAAAGCTGGGGCTGGCCTGCACCCTGGTGGGTGAGCCAAAGGTGCTGCTGCTGGATGAACCCGGCGTGGGGGTGGACCCCATCTCCCGCCGCGAACTCTGGCAGATGGTGCACGAGCTGGCGGGAGACGGGATGCTGATCCTCTGGAGCACCTCCTACCTCGACGAGGCCGAGCAGTGCCGGGACGTATTGCTGATGAACGAAGGCAAGCTGCTTTATCAGGGCGATCCCACCGCCCTCACCGCCCGGATGACCGGGCGCAGCTTTCTGCTGCACAGCCCGGCGGAGTCCAACCGCAGGCTGTTGCAGCGGGTGCTGAAGCAGCCCCAGGTGAGCGACGGCATGATCCAGGGGAAATCTGTGCGCCTGATCCTGAAAAAAGAGGCCGCCATTGAGGAGATTCAGTCTGCGCCCGAGATGCCGGAGCTGGTGGTGAATGAGACCGCCCCGCGCTTTGAAGATGCCTTTATCGATCTGCTCGGCGGGGCCGGAACGGCGGAGTCGCCGCTGGGGGCGATTCTGCACACCGTCGAGGGGACGCCGGGAGAAACGGTGATAGAAGCGAAGCAGCTGACCAAAAAATTTGGCGATTTCGCGGCGACTGATAACGTCAACTTTGCGGTGAAGCGCGGCGAGATCTTTGGTCTGCTGGGCCCGAACGGCGCGGGTAAGTCCACCACCTTTAAGATGATGTGTGGCCTGCTGGTGCCCACCGCCGGCAAGGCGCTGGTGCTGGATATGGATCTGAAGGTCAGCTCCGGCAAGGCGCGCCAGCACCTGGGCTATATGGCGCAAAAGTTCTCTCTTTACGGCAACCTCACGGTCGAGCAGAACCTGCGCTTCTTCTCCGGCGTCTACGGCCTGCGCGGGCGGGTGCAAAATGAGAAGATCGCCCGCATGAGCGAGGCCTTTGGCCTGAAGAGCATCGCCCATCACGCTACCGATGCCCTGCCCCTTGGCTTTAAGCAGCGGCTGGCGCTGGCCTGCTCCCTGATGCACGAGCCGGATATTCTGTTCCTTGATGAACCCACCTCCGGGGTCGATCCCCTTACCCGCCGCGAATTCTGGCTGCATATCAACAGCATGGTCGAAAAAGGGGTGACAGTGATGGTCACCACTCACTTTATGGACGAGGCGGAGTATTGCGATCGCATCGGGCTGGTTTATCGCGGCAAGCTAATTGCCCACGGTACGCCGGACGATCTGAAAGCCCAGGCGGCAGACGAGGCGGTGCCGGACCCGACCATGGAGCAGGCCTTTATTACGCTTATCAACGACTGGGATAAGGAGCAAGGCCATGTCGCATAACGCCCTCTCCTGGCGCCGGGTGCGCGCCCTGTGCAGTAAAGAGACGCGGCAAATTGTGCGCGACCCCAGCAGCTGGCTGATTGCGGTGGTGATCCCCCTGCTGCTGCTGTTTATCTTTGGCTACGGCATTAACCTCGACTCCAGCAAGCTGCGGGTCGGCATTTTGCTGGAGCAGCGCAGCGAAGAGGCGCTCGATTTCACCCACACCATGCTCGGCTCGCCCTATATCGACGCCACCGTCAGCGACAATCGCCAGCAGCTGATCCAGATGATGCAGGCCGGGCGCATCCGCGGCATGATTGTCATCCCCGTGGATTTCGCCGCCCGGATGGCGACCCCGGGCGATACGGCCCCGGTGCAGGTGATCACCGACGGCAGCGAGCCCAACACCGCCAACTTTGTGCAGGGCTACGCGGAGGGGATCTGGCAGCTGTGGCAGATGCAGCGCGCCGAAGACCGGGGCGAGTCCTTTGAGCCGCTGATCGACGTGCAGACCCGCTACTGGTTCAACCCCGCCGCCATCAGCCAGCACTTTATTATTCCCGGCGCGGTGACCATTATCATGACGGTGATCGGCGCTATCCTTACCTCGCTGGTGATTGCCCGCGAGTGGGAGCGCGGCACCATGGAGGCGCTGCTCTCCACCGAGGTGACCCGCACCGAGCTGCTGCTCTGCAAGCTTATCCCCTACTATTTCCTCGGGATGCTGGCGATGCTGCTCTGCATGCTGGTCTCGGTCTTTATCCTTGGGGTGCCCTATCGCGGCTCGCTGATTGTGCTCTTCTTTATTACCAGCCTGTTTTTACTCAGCACCCTGGGGATGGGGCTGCTCATCTCCACCATTACGCGCAACCAGTTTAACGCCGCCCAGGTGGCGCTGAACGCCGCCTTTTTGCCCTCGGTGATGCTCTCCGGGTTTATTTTTCAGATCGACAGTATGCCGGCGATTATTCGCGCCGTGACCTACGTTATTCCGGCGCGCTACTTTGCCAGCACCCTGCAAAGCCTGTTTCTGGCAGGCAATATCCCGGCGGTGCTGCTGGTGAACCTGCTGTTTTTGATTGCCTCGGCGGTGATGTTTATTGGCCTGACCTGGATAAAAACCAAACGGCGGCTGGATTAAGGAGCACCCATGTTTCATCGTTTATGGACGTTAATTCGCAAAGAGCTACAGTCGCTGCTGCGCGAGCCGCAGACCCGGGCGATTTTGATTTTACCGGTGCTGATTCAGGTGCTGCTCTTCCCCTTTGCCGCCACCCTTGAGGTCACTAACGCCTCTATTGCCATCTATAACGAGGACAACGGCAAACACTCGGTGGAGCTGACCCAGCGCT
>DKMV01000348.1:887-4970 GCA_002469605.1 Leclercia sp. UBA7405 | reverse complement strand
TAATCAGCTGCTGCGCCGCTTTGAGCAGTCGACCAAGTCTTAACCTTTATCGCTTGCCCCCCCCTCACCCTAACCCTCTCCCCGTAGGGGAGAGGGGACCGTCTGGTGCGGTCTTTCTCTTTGGAGCACAGCGGGGTGACTGGCCGGTGCGGTCTTTCCTGCGGAGCACGTAGGGGAGACTGGCGCGGTGCAGCTTTTCCCCCTCGCCCCTTTGGGGAGAGGGCCGGGGTGAGGGGAAACTACTACAGAGCCAAACTATGTCCTCATCCCGTCCGGTGTTCCGCTCCCGCTGGCTGCCTTACCTGCTGGTCGCACCGCAGCTGGTCATTACCGTTATCTTCTTTATCTGGCCTGCGGGCGAAGCGCTGTGGTACTCGGTACAAAGCGTCGATCCCTTCGGGCTTTCCAGCCAGTTCGTTGGCCTGGCTAACTTCGCCTCGCTCTGGCACGACAGCTATTACATCGACGCCTTCTGGACGACGATCAAATTCAGCACTCTGGTGACCGTCAGCGGTCTCGTCGCCTCGCTGTTTTTCGCCGCGCTGGTAGATTACGTGGTGCGCGGCAGCCGCCTGTACCAGACCCTGATGCTGCTGCCCTATGCCGTGGCCCCTGCGGTAGCCGCGGTGCTGTGGATCTTCCTGTTTAACCCGGGCCGCGGGCTTATCACCCATTTCCTCGGGGAGTTTGGCTATGACTGGAACCACGCCCAGCACAGCGGCCAGGCAATGTTCCTGGTGGTGTTCGCCTCGGTGTGGAAGCAGATTAGCTACAACTTCCTCTTCTTCTTTGCCGCGCTGCAATCCATTCCACGCTCGCTGGTGGAGGCCGCCGCTATCGATGGCGCGGGCCCGGTGCGTCGCTTCTTCCGGCTGTCGCTGCCGCTGATCGCCCCGGTCAGCTTCTTCCTGCTGGTGGTCAACCTGGTGTACGCCTTCTTCGACACCTTCCCGGTGATCGACGCCGCCACCGCGGGCGGCCCGGTGCAGGCCACCACCACTCTGATTTATAAGATCTACCGCGAGGGCTTTGCCGGGCTGGATCTTTCCGCCTCCGCCGCCCAGTCGGTGGTGTTAATGCTGCTGGTGATCGTGCTGACGGTGATTCAGTTCCGCTACGTTGAAAGTAAGGTGCGCTACCAATGATTGAGAACCGTCGCGGGCTGACGATTTTCAGCCATACCATGCTGATCCTCGGGATCGTCGTCATTCTGTTCCCGCTGTACGTGGCCTTTGTCGCCGCCACGCTGGATACCAAAGCGGTATTTGAAACGCCGATGACGCTGATCCCGGGCCCGCATCTGCTGGACAACATGAAGACCATCTGGACCCAGGGAGTAGGGGCCAACAGCGCCCCCTTCTGGCTGATGATGCTCAACAGCTTCATCATGGCGTTCGGCATCACGGTGGGCAAAATCACGGTGTCGATGCTTTCGGCCTTCGCCATCGTCTGGTTCCGCTTTCCGCTACGTAACCTCTTCTTCTGGATGATTTTTATTACTCTGATGTTGCCGGTAGAAGTGCGAATCTTCCCCACGGTAGAGGTGATCGCCAACCTCGGCATGCTGGACAGCTATGCGGGCCTGACCCTGCCGCTGATGGCCTCGGCCACCGCCACCTTCCTGTTCCGCCAGTTCTTTATGACCCTGCCGGACGAGCTGATTGAAGCCGCGCGTATCGATGGCGCCTCGCCAATGCGCTTTTTCCGCGACATCGTGCTGCCGCTGTCAAAAACCAACCTCGCGGCGCTGTTTGTCATCACCTTTATCTACGGCTGGAACCAGTATCTGTGGCCGCTGTTGATTGTGCAGGATGTGAACCTCGGCACCGCCGTGGCGGGCATCAAAGGCATGATCGCCACCGGCGAAGGCACCACCCTCTGGAACCAGGTGATGGCGGCGATGCTGCTCACCCTTATCCCCCCGGTCGTTATCGTTTTAGCCATGCAGCGTGCGTTTGTGCGTGGTCTAGTGGACAGTGAGAAATAAGATGGCAGGTTTAAAATTACAGGCAGTCACCAAAAGCTGGGATGGCAAAACCCAGGTTATTCAACCGCTCACCCTCGACGTGGCGGACGGCGAGTTTATCGTGATGGTCGGCCCCTCCGGCTGCGGCAAATCTACCCTGCTGCGCATGGTCGCCGGGCTGGAGCGCGTTACCTCCGGCGATATCTGGATCGATCGCCAGCGGGTCACCGCCATGGAGCCGAAAGACAGGGGCATTGCGATGGTGTTCCAGAACTATGCCCTCTATCCGCACATGAGCGTGGAGGAGAACATGGCCTGGGGCTTAAAAATCCGCGGGATGGGTAAAGCGCATATTGCCGAGCGCGTGCGCGATGCGGCGCGCATCCTTGAGCTGGACGGCCTGCTGAAACGCCGCCCGCGCGAACTCTCCGGCGGCCAGCGCCAGCGCGTGGCGATGGGGCGCGCCATCGTGCGCGATCCGGCGGTGTTCCTGTTCGATGAGCCACTCTCCAACCTCGATGCCAAGCTGCGGGTGCAGATGCGCCTTGAACTGCAGCACCTTCACCGCCGCCTGAAAACCACCTCCCTGTACGTGACCCACGATCAGGTTGAGGCCATGACCCTCGCCCAGCGGGTGATGGTGATGAACAAAGGCGTCGCCGAGCAGATCGGCACCCCGGTGGAAGTCTATGAGAAGCCCGCCAGCCGCTTCGTGGCGAGCTTTATCGGCAGCCCGGCCATGAACCTGCTTGACGGGCGCATCAGTACCGCCGGCACCCATTTTGAGCTAGAGAGCGGCATGGCCCTGCCCATCAACTGGTACTATCGCGGCTACGCCGGGCGTAAAATGACCCTCGGTATCCGCCCGGAACATATTGCGCTAAGCTCTCAGGCGGATGGCGGCGTACCGCTGGTGATGGACACCCTGGAGATGCTGGGGGCGGACAACCTGGCTCACGGACGCTGGGGCGAGCAGAAGCTGGTAGTGCGTCTGGCACACCAGGAGCGCCCGAAGGCGGGCAGCACGCTGTGGCTGCATCTGCCGGAAAATCACCTGCACTTATTTGATGGTGAAACAGGACAACGTATATGACTAACTGGCCTTACCCCCGCATCGTCGCCCATCGCGGCGGCGGTAAACTGGCGCCGGAAAACACCCTGGCGGCTATCGATACCGGCGCACGCTTCGGCCACACCATGATTGAGTTTGATGCCAAGCTGTCGAAGGACGGGGAAATTTTCCTCCTGCACGATGACAACCTCGAGCGTACCAGCAACGGCTGGGGCGTCGCGGGCGAGCTGGAGTGGCGCGATTTAGTGAAGGTGGACGCCGGGAGCTGGTACAGCAGCGCGTTTAAAGGCGAGCCGCTGCCCCTGCTGACCGAGGTGGCCGACCGCTGTCGGACGCACGGGATGATGGCCAATATCGAGATCAAACCCACTACCGGCACCGGCGCGTTAACGGGGAAGGTTATTGCGCTTGCGGCGCGCGAGCTATGGGAAGGCATGACCGCACCGCTGCTCTCGTCATTTGATATCGACGCCCTGGAAGCGGCGCAGGCCGCCGCGCCGGAGCTGCCGCGCGGTTTACTGCTGGATGAGTGGTGTGAGGATTGGCGCGATCTGACCACGCGCCTGGGCTGCGTCTCCATTCACCTTAATCACAGGCTGCTGGACGAGGCGCGGGTAAAGGCGCTGAAAGCAGCCGGGCTGCATATTCTGGTCTATACCGTGAATAAGCCCCAGCGGGCATCAGAGCTGCTGCGCTGGGGCGTTGATTGTATCTGCACGGATGCGATCGACCTTATCGGCCCGCACTTTAATTCTGCGGGTTGAGCATACCGCCGCTGGTAGGCTGCGATACGCCGGTAGACGGCTGCGACAGCATATGTTGCTGCTGCACGCCGCTCTGGTTTACACCGCCGCTCAGCATGCCGCCGTTGGTGTTAGGTAAATAGCGTTCGCCGGGCTGGCTCTCCTGAACGCGCTGGCTATTGGTGTTGATCTGCGTTTGCAGATGCTGCTGCTGCACCCGGCTCTGCGTCTGCAACTGCTGATTCAACACCCCCTGCTGCTGGATCTGCTGGCTCTGCATCTGGGTCTGCATCCGCTGCTGG
>DKMV01000348.1:0-736 GCA_002469605.1 Leclercia sp. UBA7405 | reverse complement strand
TTTTCGTAGCCCGGCATATTCGGGTTATTCAGCGTATTAATTGGCTGCGCCATCACCGCGAAGGGGAAGAGCGCCGCAACAAGAATCAATCTTTTCATGGTAATTTCCTCCGTCTGAGGTCTCCTCTAAGTTTATCTCTAATCCGTCGGTACGATGCTTTTTTAAGAGTTGTGAACCAGGCTTAAGCGGGGCGTGACCCCCTTTCACCTGGAGAATAACAATGAAGAGACCAACGGTATTACGCTGGGTGGCGATTGCCGCTCTGATAGCAGGCGGGACCTTCAGCGTGGCGGCGACCATGCCCACAGCCCCGACCGCGACGCAGACCGAAACCACTTCGCCTGCCACGACCACTGAATCCTCCACAACTGCTGAACCTACCACGACTACTGAACCCACCACGGCCACAACATCCACGACTTCTCCCACCGCACCGCCTGTCTCCTACGGCGTAGAGGAAGACGTCTTCCATCCGGTGCGGGCAAAGCAGGGGATGGTGGCCTCGGTGGATGCGCTGGCAACCCAGGTAGGGGTGGATATCCTGAAGCAGGGCGGTAACGCGGTGGATGCGGCGGTGGCGGTAGGGTATGCCCTGGCGGTCACCCATCCGCAGGCAGGCAACCTCGGTGGCGGCGGCTTTATGATGCTGCGTACCAAAGAGGGGGTCACCACGGCGATCGACTTCCGCGAGATGGCCCCTGCACAGGCCACGCGCGATATGTTCCTCGACGAGCAG
>DKMV01000025.1 GCA_002469605.1 Leclercia sp. UBA7405 | reverse complement strand
CAGCTTGCCGGTCTGGGTTTCCCCCGGAACCTTCAGGTTCACGCGGCCATCCAGCGTCGGCACTTCAATCTCGCCGCCCAGCGCCGCCATAGCAAAGTTAATCGGCACTTCGCAGTAGAGGTTATTGCCTTCACGCTCGAAGATAGCGTGCTGCTTCACCTGAACCTGAACGTACAGATCGCCTGCCGGTGCGCCGTGCTCGCCCGCTTCACCTTCGCCGGAAAGACGGATGCGATCGCCGGTATCCACGCCTGCCGGGATTTTCACCGACAGAGTTTTGGTTTTCTCAATACGTCCATGGCCGTGGCACTTGTTGCACGGATCTTTGATCAGCGTACCGCGACCATGACAGTGCGGACAGGCCTGCTGTACGGCGAAGAAGCCCTGACGCATCTGGACCTGGCCAGAACCGTGACAGGTCGGACAGGTTTGCGGCTGCGTACCCGCTTTGGCACCGCTGCCGTGGCAGATGTCGCACTCTTCCAGCGTCGGGATGCGGATCTCTTTGGTCACGCCGCGCACCGCTTCTTCCAGCGTCAGCTCCATGTTGTAGCGTAAATCGGCGCCGCGCGCTGCGCGCTGACGGCGACCGCCGCCAAAGATATCGCCAAATACGTCGCCAAAGATATCGCTGAAGTCTGCGCCGCCGCCGCCGAAGCCGCCACCAAAGCCGCCGCCACCGCCGCCCTGTTCAAAGGCCGCGTGACCATACTGGTCATAGGCCGCACGCTTCTGAGCATCCGTCAGAATTTCGTACGCTTCCTTCACTTCTTTAAATTTTGCTTCGGCTTCTTTGTCGCCCGGATTACGGTCCGGGTGATATTTCATCGCCAGGCGCTTATAAGCCTTTTTGATTTCACGCTCATCAGCCGATTTTGAGACGCCTAAGATCTCGTAAAAATCACTCTTTGCCATTTTGTTCTGCCCTTAACATAGTTGCACGGGCGTGGAGAAACTCCTACGCCCGTGCTGGTTTCAACGGCTGTCAGGCCAGCCGTCGCGCCCGGTCAGGGGCAATTATTTTTTATCTTTAACTTCTTCGAACTCAGCGTCGACAACGTCGTCATCTTTCGCGTTGTTCGCAGAGGCGTCAGCGCCGCCAGCCTGCTGCTGTGCGTGCTGCTGCTGAGCGATTTCCATCAGCTTCTGGGAAACCTGCGCCAGCTCCTGCATCTTCGCTTCGATGTCCGCTTTATCTTCGCCTTTCAGAGAAGTTTCCAGCGCGCTCAGAGCCGATTCGATAGCGGTTTTGTCATCAGCCGGCAGTTTATCGCCTGCTTCTTCAACCTGCTTACGGGTGCTGTGCAGCAGGTGGTCACCCTGGTTGCGGGTCTGCACCAGCTCTTCGAACTTACGGTCAGATTCAGCGTTGGCTTCAGCATCCTGAACCATTTTCTGGATCTCTTCTTCGTTCAGACCGGAAGAGGCCTTAATGGTGATCTTCTGCTCTTTACCGCTGTTTTTGTCTTTCGCGGAAACGTGCAGGATACCATCGGCATCGATATCGAAGGTCACTTCGATCTGCGGCATACCGCGCGGTGCCGGGTTGATACCATCCAGGTTGAACTGACCCAGAGATTTGTTATCAGCCGCACGTTTACGCTCACCCTGCAGCACATGGATGGTTACCGCAGACTGGTTGTCTTCAGCGGTAGAGAACACCTGGCTGTGCTTGGTCGGGATAGTGGTGTTTTTGTTGATCAGCGCAGTCATCACGCCGCCCATGGTTTCGATACCCAGAGAAAGCGGGGTAACGTCCAGCAGCAGTACGTCTTTAACTTCACCGGTCAGTACACCACCCTGAACGGCAGCACCGATAGCAACGGCTTCGTCCGGGTTAACGTCTTTACGCGGCTCTTTACCAAAGAATTCAGCTACTTTCTTCTGAACCATTGGCATACGGGTCTGACCACCAACCAGGATAACGTCCTGGATGTCGGATACTGACAGGCCAGCGTCCTGCAGCGCAACTTTCAGCGGCTCGATAGAACGGTTAACCAGGTCTTCTACCAGGCTTTCCAGTTTCGCACGGGTCACTTTGATGTTCATGTGTTTCGGACCGGTAGCGTCTGCAGTGATGTACGGCAGGTTCACGTCGGTCTGCTGAGCGGAAGAGAGTTCGATCTTCGCTTTCTCAGCGGCTTCTTTCAGGCGCTGCATAGCCAGCGGGTCGTTACGCAGGTCAATGCCCTGATCTTTCTTAAATTCGTCAACGAGGTAGTTGATCAGACGGGTATCGAAGTCTTCACCACCCAGGTGGGTATCACCGTTGGTTGCAAGAACTTCGAAGGTTTTTTCGCCGTCAACTTCGTCGATTTCGATAACGGAGATATCGAAGGTACCACCACCGAGGTCGTAAACCGCGATAGTACGGTTGCCAACTTCTTTATCCAGACCGTAGGCCAGCGCCGCTGCGGTCGGTTCGTTGATGATACGTTTTACTTCCAGGCCCGCGATACGGCCGGCATCTTTGGTTGCCTGACGCTGCGCATCGTTGAAGTAAGCCGGAACGGTGATAACCGCTTCAGTTACCGGTTCGCCCAGGTAATCTTCAGCCGTTTTCTTCATTTTCTTCAGCACTTCAGCAGAGATCTGCGGCGGTGCGGTTTTGGTGCCTTTCACATCAAGCCATGCGTCGCCGTTGTCGGCTGCAATGATTTTGTACGGCATGATGGAAACATCACGCTGAACTTCTTCGTCCTGGAAGCGACGGCCAATCAGGCGTTTGATTGCAAACAGGGTGTTTTGCGGGTTTGTCACTGCCTGACGTTTAGCCGGCTGACCAACCAGAGTTTCACCATCCTGGGTATAAGCAATGATAGAAGGCGTGGTGCGATCGCCCTCGGCATTCTCCAGCACGCGTGCAGTGGTGCCGTCCATAATCGCTACACAAGAGTTGGTAGTACCCAGGTCGATACCAATAATTTTACCCATCTAAACGTCTCCACTAAAAATTCGATCAACATGTGGTTGTGTACCTGTAATAAGGGCAGAAGGTGCTTTTTCAACTGCCCAGATTTGAATTTTTTCAGGTCCACTCACTGCGGTTGTCTACAAGATGGGGTCGCAACGGCATCCATCAAGGGGGCACCCTAAAAAATTTTTTAAATTCACCCTGTTCAGATCATAGACGGCGACTGTAGCGCCCATTATGATGCCGCGCCCCGTCAGGGAGAATTGACGCGGGTTTAACCATTTCACCATTTAATGATGATTTTTTTGAGGACTTATGGGCAACACTAAGTTGGCTAATCCGGCTCCGCTGGGCCTGATGGGTTTTGGCATGACCACTATTCTGCTGAACCTGCATAACATCGGGATGTTCCCGATGGATGGCGTTATCCTGGCGATGGGCATTTTCTACGGCGGTATCGCGCAGATCTTCGCGGGGCTGCTGGAATATAAGAAAGGCAATACCTTCGGCTTAACCGCCTTTACCTCTTACGGTTCCTTCTGGCTGACCCTTGTCGCCATTATCCTGATGCCTGCAATGGGCCTGGCAAATGCGGCAAATGCGCACTTTATGGGCGTCTACCTGGGCTTGTGGGGCGTGTTCACGCTGTTCATGTTCTTCGGCACCCTGAAGGGCAACCGCGCGCTGCAGTTCGTCTTCCTGAGCCTGACCGTGCTGTTCGCCCTGCTGGCGATTGGCCACCTGGCGGATAGCGAAAGCATCATCCATGTAGCAGGCTGGGTTGGCCTGGCTTGCGGCGCAAGCGCTATCTATCTGGCAATGGGCGAAGTGCTGAACGAACAGTTTGGCCGCACCGTACTGCCGATTGGTGAAAAACACTAATCACTCTTACGACGTGTCTGCACCCGCAGACACGTCTCCTTGCTCTGGTTCGGCTATTTTTTCGTCAGAACTCAAATAATCCGTCAATGAACCACGCATAATTTTATTTTTGAATTGATAAGCATTATCAATTTCAATATCGTCGCCCGGTATCTCCCGGATAATGGATATCTTGCAGCACTCTCCACAGGACAGGTGGGAGATACAACAATTTTGTTGTGTTGCATCATAAGGTTATCCAATGAACTCCAGCCTTGCCGCCAGCGATCGGTCTGGTGAAGCCACCGTCGCGTTACAATACCGTAAGCTCCTCGTCAGGCGTTTCGCGCTGGCAGGCGTGCTTCTGGTACTTATTGTCGGCTCTCTGCTTCTCGACTTTACTATCGGGCCATCCGGCATTTCGGTTTCGACGCTCTGGCACACCTTAATCAATTCGGCTGCTGCCGACGCCGGCACGCGCGTTATCGTCTGGGATATTCGCCTGCCGTTCGCCTTAATGGCTGTCGCCGTGGGCATGGCGCTGGGGCTGGCGGGCGCAGAGATGCAGACCATCCTCAACAACCCCCTTGCCAGTCCGTTCACCCTGGGCGTATCGTCCGCCGCCTCTTTTGGTGCCGCGCTGGCGATTGTGCTGGGACTTGGCATTCCCGGTATCGACGATAAGTGGTTTATTCCCGCCAACGCCTTTCTCTTTGCGCTGCTGGCCTGCTTTATTCTCGACGGCATCAGCCGCTGGACGCACGTGGCAACCTCCGGCGTGGTGCTCTTCGGTATCGCCCTGGTCTTCACCTTTAACGCCCTGATTTCCATTCTGCAGTTCGTCGCCAGTGAAGATACCCTGCAGGGGCTGGTCTTCTGGACGATGGGCAGCCTGGCAAGAGCCTCGTGGGATAAGCTGGCGATTCTGGCCGTGGCGCTGCTGATTATCGTGCCGCTGTCGATGAAAAATGCATGGAAACTGACGGCGCTGCGTCTGGGTGAAGATCGTGCCGTCAGCTTCGGTATTAACGTGAAGAAGCTGCGGATGACCACGCTGCTGCGCATCAGCATTATCTCTGCCCTGACGGTCGCCTTTGTTGGCCCGGTAGGCTTTATCGGCCTGGTCGCCCCCCATATCTCCCGTATGATCTTCGGGGAGGATCACCGCTTTTATCTGCCGGGCAGCATGCTTATTGGCGCGCTGGTGCTCTCCCTGGCCTCGGTATTTTCCAAGAACATTGTTCCTGGCGTCATCATTCCCGTGGGTATTGTGACCTCGCTGGTTGGCGTCCCCTTCTTCCTGAGCATCATTATTCGTAACCGGGGCAACGTATGACCGACGGCCTGCTGATTCGCGATCTCCACACCGGTTACCGCAATAAAAAGATCATTAATGGGCTCACCACCCCACGGCTACCGCGTGGGCAAATTACGGCCCTGCTGGGGCCAAACGGATCGGGGAAATCGACCCTGCTGCGGGCACTCGCCGATTTGAACCCCGCTACGGGAGAGCTGCGGCTCAACGGCAGGGATCTTATGACGCTGCCGTCAGCAGAACGTGCGCAAAAGGTGGTTTATCTGCCGCAATCATTGCCGCAGGGGGTGCATCTGCATGCCCTGGAGTCGGTGATTGTGGCCCGCCGGGCCAGCGGCAGCGCCCCGGGGCATAACGTTGAGCAAGAGGCGTATGCCATTCTTGAAAAGCTGGGTGTCGGCCACCTGGCAATGAGCTTCCTCGATCAGCTCTCTGGCGGACAAAAACAGTTGATTGGCCTCGCGCAGTCATTGATCCGCGAGCCGGACCTGCTGTTGCTGGATGAACCTTTAAGCGCCCTCGATCTCAACTATCAGTTTCACGTGATGGATATCGTCGCCCGCGAAACGCGGTTGCGCAATATCGTCACCGTTGTGGTGATCCACGACATCAACATTGCCCTGCGCCATGCCAACTACGCCATGATGCTAAAAGGCGGCGAGCTGATTGCCAGCGGGCTGCCGGGTGAGGTCGTGACCCCTGCCAATCTGGCGACGGTGTACGGCGTGGAGGGCCGGGTTGAATACTGCTCCCGTGGGCTGCCACACGTGGTAGTCGACGGCCTGACATTCTGACAAAAAAAACGAGATAAACATGGCGCTAAAGAAATTTATTACTGCCGCCGCTGGCCTGGCATTACTCCTTTCACCTTTGTTCGCTCAGGCGCAGAGCTGGCCCGTTACGGTCAAAGATCTGGATAACCGTTCCGTCACCGTTGAACACCCGCCGCAGCGCATCATTCTGCAGGACGGACGGGATATTTTTGCCCTCGCCCTGCTGGAGCGCGATAACCCGTTTGCGAAGGTGGTGGCATGGAATAACCTGCCGAAAAAGCAGGATACCGAAACCTGGAATCTGCTGAAACGCCAGTGGCCGGAAGCGGAAAAAATCCTCGATATGAAGTTTTCCGACCAGGGAAATGTGGATCTTGAAACGGTGATCTCCCGCCGGCCGGACCTGATGATCGCCCAGCTGCGGGCCAAACCCTCGCTGGTGCAAACCGGCGTGCTGGCGCAGCTTGAAGCGCTGCATATTCCGGTCATCTTTGTGGACTATGAGCTGCATCCGGTTGAAAACACGATCCCCAGTATTGCCCTGCTGGGCAAGGTGATGGACCAGACTGAGCGCGCGCAGGCTTATATCGATTTCTATCAACAGCGCCTGGATAAGATCCACCAGCGCCTGGCCACCGTCAGCAAAAAACCGCTGGTGTTTATTGAACCCATTGCCGGCGTTGGCGGCCTGGATAACAGCTGCTGCTTTACCCACGCGCGTAACGGCTGGGGCGGCCTCGTTGAAGCAGCGGGCGGTACTAATATTGGTTCACAGCTGCTGCCGGGCGCGACCGGGACCGTCTCGGTAGAAAAAATTATCGCCATGAACCCGGATTACTACCTGATGACCGGCTCTAAGCGCCCGGGGCGAGGCACGGCGATTATCCCCTTTGGCTATAACGTCCCGGAAGGCGACGTACAGGCGGCCTTTAATGCCTTAACAGCGCGTCAGGGCGTGGCTACCATTCCGGCCGTGGCTCAAGGCCATACCGGGGCGCTCTATCACCACTTTTATAACAACCCCTACAACATCATCGCTATTGAGACGCTGAGTAAAATCTTCTATCCCACGCTGTTTAAAGACCTCGATCCGCAGGCCGACTACCACGCGATCGTTACCCGGTTTACGCATATTCCCGATGATAATATCATCCTGAGCTATACCCCTTCGCACTGACAACTACGCCGGGCTCTGGCCCGACTTAGGCGTTTCATCAACCTAATCTCAACAGCCTCCCTGCAGACATTGTCACTGGTATCGCTTTCCAGGATACTCGCTATGTAAATAAATATATAACGAGAAGAGTGTATGGCTATTGGAAAAATGAAGTTCGCCCTGGCAGCGGTAGCGCTGCTGCAAATGTCGTCTGTGGCGCTGGCAAAAGATATCCGCGTGACCTATGCCGGTTCAATGGGCAAGGTAATGGATCAGGGGTTAGGCCCGGCGTTTGCCAAAGCAGATAACGGCGAGTATCAGGGCCAGGGGCAAGGCGCTTACGGGATGGCGCGTCTGCTGGCAAGCCACAAAATTGTGGCCGATGTGTTCGTCTCTATTACCCCGGGGCCAATGCAGATCCTGAAGGATGCGGGGCTGATTGATGACGCCGTCCCGGTTGCCAGCACCAGCATGGTGATCGCCTGGAGCCCTAAGGGCAGACACGCGGCGCAGTTTGAACAAGCCAGCCGGAAACAAGACGGTTCATGGCTGAAGCTGCTGGCACAGAAAGATGTCACCTTTGGTCGTACCGATCCGTACGTTGATCCTAAAGGGCAGAATATTGTCTTTAGCCTGATGCTGGCCGAGAAGTACTACAGAATGCCGGGTATCGCCGATAAGATTTTGGGCTCGCTGCAAAATCCGGAGCAGACGCACCAGGAAGGCGGCCTTCTCGCACGCCTGGAGAGCGGCCAGGTAGATGCGGCGGCAGGGTATGAGAGCGAAGTGCGTTCTGCCCATCTGCCCTACGTCGCCCTGCCGGATGAGATCAACCTGAGCAACCCGTCAATGGCGAAACCGTGGTATGACACCGTCAGCTTCACCATTAAGGACAGCAAAGGCCAGGATCAGGTGCTCCATACCCAGCCAATGGTGTTCTACGCAGCGGTACTAAAAAACGCACCAAATGGGGTGGAACAGGGGCAGAAATTTGTGACCTTTATGAAAAGTCCCGAAGGGCAGAAGCTGTTCAAAGCGTTCGGCTACGCTGAACCGAAAGGAGATAGCATATACGCCCGCTAAGTCGTCCGGGCCGGGTTGCGGGCTGGCTGTCGCTGCCCGCGATCCTGCTGCTGAGTATTCCTTTTATTACGCTGATTAGCGTCACCTCATGGCATCATTTGCGGCTGGCCTGGCGGGACGACAACGCCATTGCCGTCTCTCTGGGGCTGGGGCTGCTTTCGCTGGGGATCGTCATTCTTATCGGCGTACCGGTGGCATGGTGGCTGTCCCAGGCTACCGGTCGCCGGAGAATAGTCGGCGAGCTGCTGGTGATGATCCCGCTTCTCACGCCGCCGCTGGCGATGGGGATTTTGCTGGTATCTGCGTTCGGGCCCTACGGTCTGTTTGGTCAGTGGCTGTCACTGCTCGGCGTTACGCTTGTAAACAACCCGGCGGCCTTTGTGGTGGCGCAGGTCTACGGCGCCCTGCCGTGGTTTATTGTGGTGGCCCGTTCGGCCTTTGCCACGGTCCCCAAAAGCATTCTTGAGGCGGGGCAAACGCTGGGCGCATCAGGCTGGAATCGTTTTCGCTTTCTGACACTGCCGCTGGCACTGCCGGGGCTGGCCTCTGCCGTGACCCTCGCCTGGGTTCGCGCGGTGGGAGAGTTCGGGATAGTCATGATTTTTGCTTATTTCCCGCAGGGGATACCGGTAAAGCTCTATACCAACCTGCAAAACGACGGTGTGGATGCGGTATATACCCTGCTATGGATGCTGCTGATCGTAACGCTTCCCTTGCCGATGATCTGCTTTGTATCCGGCAAACGGGCGGCAAGGGAGCGAAACAGCCACTAGTGCGCCAGGACTACGGCCTCTACCGGCTTCTGGCGCAGCCAGAAGCCTAACGCCAGCCCCATTAGCGACAGCGCTAGCACATACCAGGCCGGCGCCATCGGCGACACGCCCATTAGCAGGGTTACGGCAATTGGCGTCAGGCCACCGAAAATGGCGTACGAGACGTTATAAGAGAATGAGATCCCGGTGAAGCGCACCTCCGGCGGGAAGGCGCGTACCATCACGTAAGGCACCGCACCGACAACGCCCACGCACAGCCCCACCATGCCGTACAGCAGGAACAGCTGCTCAGGGTGGTTACCGGCAAGATGGTAGAACGCCCAGCTCGACGCCGCCAGCAGCAGGCTGCCGACAATAAAAGTGAGGCTTGCACCGATCCGGTCAACGGCCAGCCCGGCGGCCAGACAGCCAAAGCAGAGCATAATAGTGGCGATACTGTTGGCCTGCAGCGTGACCGCCGGGGCGAAGCCATACTGTTTTTGCAGCCAGACGGGTGACATTAAAATCACCACTACAATACCTGCCGACAGCAGCCAGGTAAGAAGCATGGATACCACTACCGCGCTCCGGTGACGCAGCACCACCGCCTTGACCGGTAGCTCCTGCGCCAGCACTTTGCGCTGCTGCATCTCAAGGAAGATCGGGGTCTCCTGCAGCCAGCGGCGCAGGTACATCGCCACCAGCCCAAACGCCCCGCCCAGCAGGAACGGCATACGCCAGCCCCACTCATGGACGGCCTGTTGGCTCATGCTGCTATTCACAATGGTCGCGACCACCGACCCCAGCAAAATGCCAACGGTCAGGCCTGCCGTCAGGGTTCCACAGGCGATACCAATGCGCCGTGCCGGGACGTGCTCGGCAACAAAAACCCATGCGCCCGGTACCTCGCCGCCGATAGCCGCCCCCTGCAGAATACGCATCAAAAGCAACAGTAGCGGGGCAAGGATGCCCAGCGTGGCATAGGTGGGAAGCAGGCCTATCGCCAGCGTCGGCACGGCCATCAGCAGAATGCTCAGGGTAAACATCTTTTTACGCCCGACCAGATCGCCAAAATGGGCCATGACGATCCCACCCAGCGGTCGCGCCAGATAGCCTGCGGCAAAAATGCCAAAGGTCTGCACCTGGCGCAGCCACTCCGGGATATCCGCCGGGAAGAAGAGCTCCCCCACCACGGCGGCGAAGAAGACAAAGATAATAAAATCGTAGAATTCCAGCGCGCCGCCTAAGGCGGCGAGCGTTAGCGTTTTGAAGTCCTGACGATTGAGAGGCCGGGTGGAGTGTGACATAGCAAACCCTTCATAGCGTTATTATATTTTTACAGCTATCGTAAAGAAAAAATTACTATACCGTAAATTGCTCGCCGCG
The DNA here is from genome assembly GCA_002469605.1 of Leclercia sp. UBA7405. Taxonomy (GTDB): domain Bacteria; phylum Pseudomonadota; class Gammaproteobacteria; order Enterobacterales; family Enterobacteriaceae; genus Enterobacter. The sequence continues at coordinate 941 of DKMV01000025.1, read as the reverse complement.
CTATCCAGGCTGTAGCTTATGTCACAAATGGGTTAATTTCAGGATATCGTCTCGCGCCGAGCGCTTTTCGGGCGAAAAGCTGCTACTACCTGCGGATCCGTCTCCACGTACGGCCCTTCCAGTAGCTGTATACAATACGGTACACTTGCGAAGATCCCCGCCACCACTACCGCGCCGTCATCCGCTTTTACCCCTTCGAGGGTCTCTTTAATCGATTTTGGCTGGCCGGGCAGGTTCAGGATCAGCGCCTGTTTACGGATAACGCCCACCTGGCGGGAGAGGATCGCCGTCGGCACAAAATGCAGGCTGATCTGCCGCATCTGCTCGCCAAACCCCGGCATTTCGCGGTCGGCAATCGCCAGGGTAGCATCAGGCGTCACGTCACGGCGCGCCGGGCCGGTACCGCCAGTGGTCAGCACCAGATGACAGCTCATCTCGTCCACCAGCTCGCACAGGGTCTGCTCGATGATCGCCTGCTCATCAGGGATCAAACGCGTCTCTATGGTAAAAGGGGTCGTCAGCGCGCTGGCCAGCCATGCTTCCAGAGCAGGGATGCCTTTATCTTCATACACACCGCTGGAGGCGCGGTCAGAAATCGAAACTAAGCCGATACGTAAGGTATTCATATTCATTCCATTCAACCAGTACTGATTAAGGGGAATGATACACGCAGAGGGGAAATTCAGACAGGGAACAGAAGAAGTAGCGTGACCGGAAGTCCGGCCACGCGGCATGATTACAGCAGATCGCCGATCATTTTTTCCAGTTTTTCCTGGTCAACGGCAAACTTACGGATACCGTCCGCCAGTTTGTCTACCGCCATCGGATCCTGGTTGTGCTGCCACAGGAACTCAGACTCGGTAATGCGCTCCGGACGCGCTTTCACGTCGCCGGTCCAGGAGAGTTTACGCTCAATGGTTCCTTCGCTCTCTGCCAGCTCT
>DKMV01000194.1 GCA_002469605.1 Leclercia sp. UBA7405 | reverse complement strand
TACGCTTGCCCAGCGCAGCGCCGCGGCGGCGAAAGAGATAGAGACCCTGATCGCTGACACAGCGGTTAAAGTAGACGAGGGGGCGAGCGCGGCCGAACGGGCGGGGATCACCATGGATGATATTACCCGCAGCGTGAAGGCGGTAAATGAGCTGGTGGGCAATATTGCTACCGCCTCAGAAGAACAAAGCGCGGGGCTAATGCAGATTTATCAGGCGGTTTCCGACCTTGACCGGGTTACCCAGAAAAACACCTCGCTGGTGAAACAGGTTGCCGCATCGGCAAGCAGCCTTAACGGTCGCACCGAAACGCTCAACGCCGCCATCAGCCACTTTGTCTTTCCTGAAACCAGCGCCGTTGCCGGAATGAATAAGTTGAAAGGTCCAATGGTTTCGCAAAAACTGGACGCGGTTTATTAGGTATTCGTTACGCTGTCACTTCCAAAAATAGGGGTAGATCCCTGGAGCTCACGTACGTTAATCTGCAGATAAGTACTTGCTGATAAACACTAAGCGCCAGGGAGGCCTCTCCCCTTATCCCGCCTTTCACGTTACCGCCTGGCGTAGATCTTCTCCTGCTGCTTATACACCCTAAGGATCAAGAACCATGAAGATAAGCATTCCTACGCCGCTCATCCACTCGCTGCCGTTAAGCCAGCGCGCCGGGTGCCATGTCTGGATGAAAATGGAATCTGCGCAACCTACCGGCTCGTTTAAGCTCAGAAGTGCGGAACATATCTGCCGCCACTATGCCAGCAAAGGGGCGAGGGCGTTTATCAGCTCCTCTGGCGGTAATGCCGGGATTGCAGTGGCACACAGCGGCCGCCGGCTGGGCCTGCCGGTAACGGTTGTGGTACCAGAAACGACCTCTGCGAGAGCCAGGCAGCTTATTGAGAGTGAAGGGGCCAGCCTTATCGTCCACGGTAAGGTCTGGAGCGAGGCGAACGAGTACGCCTTATCACTGGTCACGCCTGAAAGGGTGTATATCCACCCTTTCGACAATCCGCTGCTGTGGGAAGGTATCAGCACCATTGTGGATGAGGTGGTTAATGAAGGGGTAAAACCGGATGCGGTAATACTTTCTGTTGGTGGGGGAAGCCTGCTGTCCGGCATCGTGCAGGGGCTTGCAAAACATGAGCTTAGCCATATTCCCATTTACGCCGTTGAAACCTACGGCACCGGCTCGCTTAACGCTTCCCTGAACGCCGGTAAGCTTGTCCGTCTTGATAGCGTCAGCGGCATTGCCACAACCCTTGCCGCCAACCAGGTATGTGAAAATGCCTTTAAGATGGCGAGTGAGCATGACGTCAGAAGCATGCTGGTGAGTGACGACGAGGCGGTTAAAGCCTGCCGCCGGTTTGTTGATGACCATCGGGTCCTCGTCGAGCCGGCGTGCGGCGTCTCTCTGTCTCTGATTTACGACGATAAAATTCGCTTTGAGCCTGCGGATAATGTACTGGTGATTGTCTGCGGCGGCGCCTCGGTAACGCTGGAGGGGCTGATGGGCTGATGGGCTGAGGGAAGGGCGATATGACGATCCTGCGATCCCTGTCTGCACATTTTGGCTGCAATAAAATTCCGGAGCTGTTATACTGTATATAATTACAGTATAGGGGGCATCATGGCTGTTGAAACAAAATTTGTTGTCGTAAGAAAAGGTGAAGAGAAAATGACATTTGCCAGTAAGAAAGAGGCTGACGCTCACGACAAACTGCTCGATATGGCAGACGCGTTCACCGACTGGCTGTTGCAAAGCGGAATGCAGATGGATGAAACGCAGGCTGAGAATCTCGGGCTGTATCTTGCCGAGCAGAAAGAGGCCGTGCAGCATATCCTGCGTACCAGCAAGCTCCCTGAGCTCAATGCCGCAACTGTAACAGATGACACAGAGTCAGATGCGGCTGGCAGTAAAAAAATCAGAGCAGTCAAAGCTGCCTGATCGCCAGAACACATCATCACCGAGCAATCGCCGTAAGCGGGAAACCGCTTGCGGCTTTTTTTGATGCGTATGGCTTCACCATCGCATAACGGCATTTCTTGATGTGGCAACGCCAGGGGCAGGCTAAGGGTGGAATAGCCTGACAGCCCAGGACGGGATTTTACTTACGATAAGCTGTAGATCGCCGCGTTCCAGTAACCATTACCCTGTCGACGACGCTCTTTCCAGCCCTGGGATATGAGCTCCTTTGCAATCAGTCGATTCATCACCCCATGCCCCATAAGCAGCACAGGTCCGTTTGATGCTTTCACAGACGTTACCAGGATATCCACAGCCTGAACGGCGCGCTGTTTAGCTATTCCCAGTGGCTCTACGTTACGGGAGAAACCACACAGCCACATGATGCGAAAAAAAGTCGCCCAGAGGATGGGGGAAAACCTAAACACGGGCATCTTGAATATGGGCAGTTCTGCTTCCCTGAAGGCATCATCAATGAGGTCCGGTTCACGCCCTAGCGCGTTCAAAGATGAAAGCGCTCTGGGAAGCGGACTGCTTATGACGTGCAATGCGCTGGATGCTAATGTCTTACTGGCGTGTGGCGGCATATCGCTGCCCGTATCAGAGCGATCGTATCGTGTAATCCATTCGGCCATCTGATGGCTCGTTACTTTTGAAGAACCTGTAAACGCAGGCTTTCCATGACGCATTAAAATAATTTCCATACAACGCTTTTTGTTTGTGGTCCTTTAGAAACAGAGAGACTAACGCGATGAAGGCAGGGCGGACTATCACCATATTTAGGGTTGACCAGGGTGGCTGAAATAATGTGTCAGGTGAAGAGCAATGCGCAGAAGTAGATCCCGTACTCCGTTCTGAATGATTTTGAGTCGGTTAACGTTATGCAGAGTTAACGCCATCATCCGAAGCCCCTGAGTAGCGAAAATCCCCGGAGTAAATTAACGACGACGCTGCGTTCAGAAGTCCGGGGCCGGGGTAGGGCAAGGCTGCGTTGTCCGCTCTGTGCCATAAGCGGACAACGCATACGCTGTGATTTAGCTGTATTCAATAATATCAAACCCTTCATCGGCTGCTGGCGCTGAGAAATAACGGGTTATAATTTCAAATTGTTCATCTGAGGCTGCAAAATCGTGCGCGCCTTCTGCATTACGTGCGCGTAAACGGGATTTACATACTTCATCAGATACTTTCAGATAGTGCAGACGGTTATTGGCACCTGACTCCTTAATGATACTCATCATCCATTCACGATTAGACGGGGTATTTGCAGGGAAATCCAGAACCACCGATAAACCAGCTTTGAGTAATGACACCAGATGTGGCTTCATGGCACCCCTGAGCCTTGAGGAGCACTGTACATAATCAGATATGGAGTACATTTCATTGGTAAAGAGCGCAGCTAACCACCGATCTTCGCTGATAATTACGGTGCCGGGCGATAAGCCTAATTTTGCTGACAAGGTGGATTTCCCTGACGCAATTTTGCCACATAACAGGTGCAAAGTAGGTTTTGCTGACGTTTTTACCGTATCGGTGTCCATTATTAACCTCACTGGATGGTTATTACCGGTAAGGCCCACCCTACCGGCGGGAAAATGGCGAACGTTATCCCACCTGCGTTAGACAGGTGATAATAATGATTGAATGGGATAGCACAGAGTATTTTTTCATCGTAATTAACGTTAGCAGGTGCTGAATGCAAAATCAGCACTTTTTTCAATTGGACAATGCAGCTCTGCCTGTCGCTAATAACGGGCTGCTCAGGCGTTGAAAAAAGCGGTAGGAAAGAGGTGGTTTTGTATGGATATACAATATAAAACGGCGGGAAATAAGAACGATGAAAGGAAAAAATGATTCCTACTTGATGTAGGAATCCAGCACTTTCAGCACAACGTCTAAATCTTCTTCACGCTTCATTTCGTCCGTTTCGTGGACAATATGTTCTGTTAAATGACCTTTAATCACCTCTCGCCAGGCCCGGCAATAGCGTGGCTGCTGAGTATGGTTATGTGCTGGCCGACAGCAGCCCGAATGATACTGGCTTTATCTAACGTGAAAACTCCGTTGCATAGGGAGTTATCAGAAGCCCACAAGGGTGAGCCTGAATACGGGCAAACTCCCAGACTAAATCCTAAAACCTCTCTACCATAACTTTAGTGCGCATAATGTATATTATGTTAAATAGGATTTCAGGTGTCATAGCCTAAGCTTCAGTGAGTCTCTAACGGCCATACCTTGCCCCCCTTACACCGGACTCTGAATGTAACAACACTCAAGCCCGCTTACTTTAGGTTCTGAAAATCAAGCCGTTTACCTTCCCTGCGCTGTTCCATTCTGAAACTGATGGTCATCAGCGATAATCCGTTATTCCTCTTTAAACACTATCAACTTACCAACCGGCATCCGTACCAACGTGCAAGTTACCGAACAACAGATAAAGTCATGGCTTTTCAGAGAAGCTATTTCGCCACGCCCATCACATTATAAATAGAACTCATACCCACGGCTGGTTTTTTGAACCGGACACCGCCCGACACCTGCCTTAAGTTGGTTATGAAAGTTCAACACATAACACTAATCAGAACATTCATACCGCCTGCTAAAGGAAGTGACCCTATGACTCAAACACCGGTTGTTGATATAAAAGCGTGGATCGACGCCCAGCCGATATCACGTTTTCAGTGGAAGGTTCTGCTGCTCTGCTTTCTCATCATAATGATTGATGGTTATGACGCGGCGGTAATGGGCTTTATTGCCCCTGCCCTGCTCGAAAGCTGGGGCATAAGCCGTGCCGAGCTGGGGCCGATCCTCGGTGCCGCCATGTTCGGCGTGGCAATCGGGGCGCTGGTTGCGGGGCCGCTATCGGACCGTTACGGACGCAAACAGATCCTTCTTGGATCGGTGGCCTTTTTTGCGGTCTTCAGCCTGGCGGCGGCCTTTGCACAAAACCCAACCCAGCTCGCCCTGATGCGTTTTTTGACCGGGCTTGGACTGGGCGCGGTCATGCCCAACTGCGTCACCCTGGTGGCAGAATATATGCCTGAGCGTCGCAAGGGCCTGATGATCACCCTGATGTACAGTGGGTTTAACGTCGGCTCCGGTCTCGGTGGATTTATCGCCGCCGGTCTTCTGTCACACTACACCTGGCACTCAGCGCTTATCTTTGGCGGCGTACTGCCGCTGTTGCTCCTGCCGGTAATGTTCGGAATGTTGCCGGAATCGGCGATGAGCATGGTTGCCCGCCGACAGCCTGCTGCAAAAATTGCCCGGGTACTAAACCGCCTGGGGGGAAACTTTAGTGAGAATACGGCTTTCAAGCTTAATGCTCCGGAGATTTCCCGCCGCAACAAAGTTGCTCAGCTGTTCCGCCACGGTTACGCCCGGGGTACGGTCGCGCTGTGGCTGACCTACTTTATGGGACTGTTTGTGATTTATCTACTGAACGGCTGGCTGCCCACTATCCTGCGTTCGGGTGGGCTTTCCCTGCAGCAGGCGGCGATTATTACCGGTCTGTTCCAGCTCGGCGGCCCGCTTGGCGGCATTATTGTCGGCTATCTGATGGATAGAACCGCAGCGAAAAAAGTGATCGCTTTTACCTACTTCCTCGGCTGCCTGTGCCTGCTCTCGCAGGGGTTGATGGACTTTAACTCTGTCGCGCTGGCGGTACTGATTTTTATTAGCGGCATGTGCATTAATGGCGCACAAAACGGGCTTCAGGCCTATTCACCCGCCTATTACCAGACGGAAATTCGCGCTACCGGCGTAAGCTGGATGCATGGCATCGGCCGCACCGGGGCGATTCTGAGCTCCACGCTCGGCGGCGTTATCATGCTGGCCGTTCCGGAGCACTCGTCTATTTTTCTGGTGCTCGCCCTGCCGGCATGCCTGGCGGGCATCGCGATTTTGTTGCACCGTATGAACCGACAAAAGCCTCGCGCAACAGAGGCAGAACTGAGCGCACTGTCGCAAACCCTGCATAACCGATAACTGGAGTTTACCCATGGCCCGAATTCTTGGCGGTATTGCCGTCTCACACACGCCGACGATTGGCTTCGCGGTCGATCACCACAAACAGCAGGATCCGGCGTGGTCACCTATTTTTCAAAGCTTTGAGCCGCTACAGCGCTGGCTTGATGAGAAAAAGCCCGATGCACTGGTCTACATCTTTAACGATCACGTGACCGCCTTTTTCTTTGACCACTACTCTGCCTTTACTCTCGGCATCGACCATGAATACGACGTGGCGGACGAAGGCGGCGGCCCGCGCGATCTGCCACCGGTAAAGGGCGATGCGGCACTCTCGCGGCATATCGGCGCAAGCCTGATGGCCGACGAGTTTGATATGTCCTTCTTTATGAACAAAAAGCTGGACCACGGGCTCTTTTCACCCCTGTCGGCGCTGCTCCCCTGGCAGCAGGAAACGGGCTGGCCGACGCGGGTGATCCCCCTGCAGATAGGCGTACTTCAGTTCCCGGTACCCAGCGCGAAGCGTTGCTATAAGCTTGGTCAGGCGTTGCGCCGTGCCATTGAAAGCTATCCGGAGGATATTGACGTGGCGATTATCGCCACGGGCGGGCTGTCGCATCAGGTCCACGGTGAACGCTGCGGATTCAACAATACCGACTGGGACGCGCAGTTTGTCGATATGCTGGTGAACGATCCGCAAAAACTCACGGAAATGACCATTGGCGAATATGCGACGCTGGGCGGCGTGGAGGGATCGGAGGTCATTATGTGGCTGGTGATGCGCGGCGCGCTATCGGCGAACGTCACTGAGACCTGGCGCGACTACTACCTGCCCTCCATGACCGGTATCGCCACGCTGATTCTGGAAAACAATGCCCGCACGCCGCCCGTGGATACCCTGACCCGCCACCGTCAGCATATGGCGCAGCAGCTGGCCGGGGTTGAAAACCTGCCGGGGACCTATCCCTTTACGCATGAGCGTAGCCTGAACGGCCTGCGGCTGAACAGCTTCCTGCACAAGCTAACACAGCCGGCCTGGCGCGAGCGCTTCCTGAGTACGCCCCAGGCGCTATACGATGAGGCCGGGTTAAGTCAGGAGGAGCAACGCCTGCTGACCGAACGCGACTGGCGCGGGCTGATCCAGTACGGCGCCAGCTTTTTCCTGCTGGAGAAAATGGGCGCGGTGGTCGGGGTATCGAATCTGCATATCTACGCCGCGATGCGCGGACAAACGCTGGAGGAGTTCCAGAAAACACGTAACCAGCAGGTCACCTACTCCGTGGCCGGTACCCGTTAGTCTTTCGCTACCTGTTGATGGATAAACGCCAGCAGCGCCTGCGTCGCCGGTGACGGCAGGCTCCCCTCACGGAAAGTCAGCCCGATCCGGCGGGTCGTATCGGGCAGGCGAACCGGCAAAACGGTGAGCAGGCCGTTGTCTATCTCAAAGCGCATCTGGCTGGTAGATACCGCCGCCAGCATGTCTGAGTTGAGCAGCAGGCCGCGCACCATTGCCGCGTCACCGGTTTCAACGCACGGCTGCGGTAGCGGCAGGCCTGAGGTGACAAAGGCATTATCCAGTAAATGGCGCGCCGGGGCATTTGAGCGAGGCAGCACCCACTGCGCCTGCGCCAGTTTGCTTTTGGGATCCGGATCGCGCAGCAGCGGATGGTTGTTGCGCACCAGAATTAGCATATCTTCTTCAAAGAGCGCTTCGCTTGTCAGGTCGGGGAGATCCTCATCCTGACGCAGGGCGCCGATAATAAAATCAATATTGCCCGCGCGCATGTCCGACACCAGGGACTCATACGGGCTTTCGTTTGTCATTACCGTAATACCCGGATGGCGTGCCAGGAAACTGGCGATCGCGCCGGGCAGCAGCTGTGTTCGGCTGAGCGGCAGCGCGCCAATACGCACGCTCCCCTCCAGCACCCCGCGTCGGGCGGCGAGATCGCTCCAGATATTGTCCAGTTCGTTCAGCGCCCGGCTGATGTGGGGATAGAGCACATCGGCCGCAGGCGTCGGGCGCACTCCTTCCGGCGTCCGGCGAAACAGCGTCGCGTCTGCCCCTTTTTCCAGAATCTTAAGCGCTGCGCTGATCGCCGGCTGCGTCACCCCAAGATGGGTAGCGACGGTCTGCGTATGGTTAACGTGATACAGCTGAATAAATATCTCCAGCCGGCGGGTATGGAACAGCCAGCCCGCATCCGGCAGCGCGGTAGAGGCGCTGGCGCGCAGCTTCATTTTTTGCATCAGCGCAGGTACGGCCTGCAAATCCTCTATCGCCCGCCTGGCGCGCGGCAAAATACATTTGCCGTACTCCGTAGGCACCATGCCGCTGTAGTGACGCTCGAAGAGAATGACGTTCAGTGAGGCTTCCAGATCGCGGATCGCCCGCGTAATGGCAGATTGAGTACGGAATAAATCATCGGCTGCACGGGATACGCTTCCCCGCAAAGCCACCTGACAGAAAAAACGTAGTTGCATGATATTTATCGAATTATTTTGCTTACGTTTCTGCATGCTTCGCCAGGCCTCACTCAATCATCGGAACAACAACATAAATAAAAATCATAGCGTTCACAAGTTAAGGAATTACCTCTCAGAGACCGGGCGTGACAAGCTGAAAAAAACAACAGAGGAAGCCATCATGTCCCAACCGATTCGTGAAAAAAGTGCCCTTGTCGTCAGCGCCCACTCCGCCGATTTCGTCTGGCGTGCTGGCGGGGCGATAGCCCTGCATGTTGAGCAGGGCTATCAGGTGCATATCGTCTGCCTGTCGTTCGGCGAGCGCGGGGAGTCCGCCAAACTGTGGCGCAAAGGCAATATGACCGAAGAGAAGGTAAAACATCATCGCCGGGAAGAGGCGCAGGCTGCTGCCGATATTCTGGGTGCCAGCGTGGAGTTTTTTGATATGGGCGACTATCCGCTACGCGCCGACAAAGAGACGCTGTTCCGCCTGGCGGATGTTTATCGTCGCGTACAACCGCACTTTGTCCTGACCCACTCCATGCAGGACCCCTATAACTACGATCATCCGCTGGCGTCGAACCTGGCCCAGGAAGCACGCATCATCGCCCAGGCTGAAGGGTATCGTCCTGGCGAACCTGTTGTGCAGGCGCCGCCGGTCTACTGCTTTGAACCGCATCAGCCGGAACAGTGCAACTGGAAGCCGGACGTCCTGCTGGATATCACCCGCGTCTGGGAGAAAAAATACCATGCAATCCAGTGTATGCAGGGCCAGGAACACCTGTGGGAATACTATACCCGCGTGGCGCTCCAGCGGGGCGTGCAGGCAAAGCGCAACATCGGGATCACCGCCGCGCGCGATATTGTGCATGCCGAAGGCTTCCAGAGCATCTTCCCGCGCGTAACGGAGAACCTCGCATGAACCTGCTGAATCGCAAAGGAGTGGTGATCCGCACCCTTCCCCGCCATGACGAGGCCGCGCTGCGCCTGTTTACCGCGGCGGGAGTCGCGACTCTCCACGAGGCATTTGACCGTCAGGGGCTTATGGCACCGCACATCAGACCCATTCAACAGGGCATATGCCGGGCCGGGAATGCAGTCACGGTGCTGGTTACGCCGGGAGATAACTGGATGTTCCACGTGGCCGTCGAGCAATGCCGTCCGGGCGATATCCTGGTGGTAGCCCCTACTTCCCCCTGCGGGGATGGCTTCTTCGGCGACCTGCTGGCCACGTCGTTACAGTCGCGCGGCGTCGTGGGCCTGGTGGGCGATATCGGCATCCGGGATTCGCATACCCTGCGTGAGATGGGCTTTGCCGTCTGGTCCCGCCAGGTTTACGCCCAGGGAACGGTGAAAGAGACGCTGGGCTCGGTTAACGTCCCGGTTCTCTGCGCCGGTCAGCTGGTAACGCCAGGGGATGTGATTGTGGCCGACGACGACGGCGTGGTGGTCATTCCGCACGCCCTCGCCCGCACGGTTCTGGCAAAAGCCGAAACGCGTATGGCGAACGAAGAGGCGAAACGTGAGCGGATGCGCAATGGCGAACTGGGGCTGGATATCTACGCCATGCGTCCGCGCCTGGCCGAAAAAGGGCTGCGTTACTACGACAGCGCGGAAGACGTGGAGAGCTAACATGACGCAACGCAGAATACCCTGCCTGCTGATGCGCGGCGGCACCTCGAAAGCGGCCTGCTTCCTCGCGGACGATTTACCGGCAGATCCGGACCGTCGGGACGCCGTGCTGCTGGCGGCGATGGGTTCGCCGGATGCGCGTCAAATCGACGGCATTGGCGGGGCCGATCCGCTGACCAGCAAGGTAGCGATAATTCGCCGTTCGGCGCGGCCGGATGCCGACGTCGATTATCTTTTTGCCCAGGTAAACGTCGATCGCGCCGTCGTCGATTACGGGCAGAACTGCGGCAACATTCTGGCTGCCGTGGGCCCTTTTGCCATTGAGCGCGGCCTGGTTGAGTGCGTCGCTCCCCTGACTCGGGTGCGCATCTTTATGGAAAACACCGGCCAGCTTGCGGTTGCAGAGGTGCCCTGTAATACAGAGGGCGTGGAGTATGCGGGGAATACCCGCATTGACGGCGTGCCCGGTACGGCCAGCAAAATTGTGCTCAATTTCCTCGACGTGGCGGGTTCAAGCTGCGGCGCGCTGCTCCCCACCGGCCAGGCAAAGGATCGCTTCGACGGCATCGAGGTGACCTGTATCGATAACGGCATGCCGGTTGTCCTGATCCGCGCCTGCGACCTGGGGCGCACCGGGTATGAGACCCGCGAGCAGCTCGACGCCGACGATGAACTGAAGCAGCGGCTGGAGTCGATTCGACTGCAGGCCGGGCCGCGCATGAACCTGGGCGACGTGGCACAGCGCACGGTGCCCAAAATGACGCTGATAGCCAGGCCGCGCGCCGGAGGGGCCATCAGTAGCCGGACCTTTATTCCGCACCGCTGCCATGCCTCCATCGGCGTGTTTGGTGCAGTAAGCGTCGCCAGTGCCTGTCTTATTCCCGGCTCGGTGGCGCAGGGGCTGGTAAGCCTTGCGCACGCGCCTGAGCTGAGCGTTGAGCATCCGACCGGTGAATTTAGCGTGGCACTTCGGCTCGGTGATAATGGCCAGCTGGCAGGCTGCGGTCTACTGCGAACCGCGCGCCTGCTGTTCGCCGGCGAGGTGTGCATTCCGGCCCGTATCTGGCCGCATGAGGAGCAATAATGACCACAATTACCTTTATAGGCTATGGCGAGGCGGGCGGTATCCTCGCCGATGCGCTGGCGAAAGATAACCCGGTCACCGTCTGGGATTGTAAGCTTGATGGCCCGGCGCGCGAGACGATGCTGGCGAAAGCGCATCGCGGCGGCGTGCGGGCAGCCACCTCCCTGGCTGATGCGCTGGCAGATGCCACGCTGGTGTTCTCCACCGTTACGGCGGGCGCCGCGCTGGATGTCGCCTCACAGGCAGCGCAACTAATGACGGATACCCAGTATTTTCTCGACCTGAACTCCGTCGCCCCGCAGACCAAGCGTCAGGCTGCAGAACGCTTTAAGCCCGGCGCTTATGTGGACGTGGCGGTAATGGCCCCGGTGCCCCCTGCGGCACTCAGAACGCCTCTGCTAACGGGCGGACCGCAGGCGGAAGCGATCGCCGCGTTATTGACCGCGCTGGGATGTAATGCCCGCTACGGCGGGAACGACGTAGGCAGCGTATCGGCGATCAAAATGTGTCGCAGCGTGATGATCAAAGGGCTGGAGGCGCTTACCACCGAATGTCTGTTCGCCGCTCGCGAGTATGGCGTGGAAGAGGCGGTGCTCGCATCGCTCCATGCCAGCTTCCCTTCAATGGGATGGAACGACGCCCTCCCCGGCTACCTGATTAGCCGGGTTGCCGAGCATGGCATCCGACGCAGCGAAGAGATGGAAGAAGTGGTCAAAACCCTTCGCGATGCGGCGGGCGAAAGCGTAATGAGTGAGGCAACGGCGAAAGCCCAGCGCCATTTGCCACAACGTATGGCGGCACAAGGAGTGACCTATACGCAGCTTGAGCCCTTCGACTGGAGAGCGCTGGCAACGCGGCTTAAAGACCCTCTTTAACCGCCTGAATGTCTGGTAGCTAAATGACATCCGGGGGCTATTTCTTGCTGGCCGATGGGTTATCGCGCCTGCCCCTGGGATGTCCGTCGCTCACTCAGGCTTCCTGTCAGCACTCCCGACACACTTCACGCACTTTCTCTCTCAGCCATCGGTGACCCGGATCGTTTTCCATTCTCGGGTGCCACATCTGCGAAACCGTTATGGCGCGGGTTTTAAAGGGCAGTTCAAAAATATGCAGATTAGTGGTCATCTGCTGGTTACGCAGATACAGCGCAGGCACCATGGCGATAAGATCGGATTCCAGCGCCACGGATAACGCCGTTGGAAA
>DKMV01000080.1:419-10128 GCA_002469605.1 Leclercia sp. UBA7405 | reverse complement strand
AGCGGATGGCATGAATGGCCGCTGGTCATATTTACGGTGTTCGGCCAGTGCGTGGCGGGCGCCATGCTGGTCATGGGGGTAAGCCTGTTGCGGGAAAACGATCCCCAGGCCCGCCAGCGCATGGTGCGCAGCCTGTTTTTTATCTGGCTGGTGATGGGGATTGGCTTTATCGCCTCCGTACTGCACCTCGGCTCGCCCCTGCGGGCGTTCAACTCCCTTAACCGCATCGGGGCCTCCGGGCTCAGCAACGAGATTGCCAGCGGGGCGCTATTCTTCGCCGTGGGCGGCATCGGCTGGCTGCTTGCGGTAATGAACAAACTGCCCGCCGGGCTGCGCGCCCTGTGGCTCATCGTCACTATGGTGCTCGGAGTGGTCTTCGTCTGGATGATGACCCGGGTTTACCAGATTGACACCGTGCCCACCTGGTACAACGGCTATACCACCCTGAGCTTCTTCCTGACGATGCTGCTCGGCGGTCCGCTGTTCGCCGCCCTGCTGCTGGCGGCGTCCGAGGTAACGGTCAGCCGCATCGCCGTCGGGGTTAGCCTGCTGGCGCTGCTGGCAACGGTAGCGGTGATTGTGCTGCAAAGCGCCGATCTCGCCACCATCCAGAGCTCGGTGCAGCGGGCAAGCGATCTGCTGCCTGATTATGGTTCGCTGCAGGTCTGGCGTATCATACTGCTTGCGCTGGGGCTGGGCTGCTGGCTATGTCCGCTGCTTCGCCACCAGCCGCCGAAACGCTGGGGTCTGGCGGCTGGCCTCATTCTGGTGGTGCTGGGCGAATGTATTGGCCGTGGCCTTTTCTACGGGCTGCACATGACGACTGGCGTCGCCATCGCCGGATAAACTGGCGCGGGCTCGCCCCGCGCTTTTGCAAGGAATTTTTTAATGAGCGATGTTTTATCACGCGACGCTTTCGCGTTTAGCGCCCGGGTATTGGGCGCACTGTTCTGTTATTCGCCACAGAGCGAGCAGGCGGCCCCGCTGGTGGACGCCTTCAGCACCCCGGAGTGGGCCGCCGACTGGCCGCTGACGCAGGCGCAACTGCGCCCGGTGCTTGATACCTTAAGTACCCATAGCGATGAGCCGCTGCGCGAAGCCTGGCAGCGGCTGTTTATCGGTCCGTACGCACTGCCCGCGCCGCCGTGGGGCTCGGTCTGGCTGGATCGGGAGTCGGTGCTGTTTGGCGACTCCACCCTCGCCCTGCGCCAGTGGATGCGTGACAACGCTATTGCCCTTGAGGCACAGCAGAACGAGCCGGAAGACCATTTCGGCACCCTTCTTCTGCTGGCGGCCTGGCTGACCGAAACCGGGCGTGAAGAGGCGCGCGACCAGCTGCTGGCCTGGCATCTGCTGCCCTGGAGCGGACGCTTTTTAGAGGTGCTGGCTCAGGAGGCAGGACATCCGTTTTATGCTGCTCTGGCGCAGCTGGCGCAGCTCACCCTGGCGTCCTGGCAGTCTGCGTTAATTATCCCGGTGGCGAAAAAACCGCTCTACCGTTAAATACTTCCTGTTGCCGTGCCGGGTGACGCCTGGGCGGCAACAATTCTCTTCTCCTTCCCGGCTAAAAAAGTGAAGTAAACCGCCCGCTTACGCGCATTCACTCCCACCCAATTGTGACAACGTCACTTCATAAAAATGGCTTTCGGATAATTCTGCACTGCCCTGTGCCAGCCGTTATCCGATAAGGCTTAACACTTCATTCACATTCGTCCCGACGCGCAACTATTTAACGCCTCAACTGGTGGCTTTCCCGCTTCGTTGCTATAGCTCATAAGACCCTGCCGGAACATGGCATAACAACAGGCAATCAATGGGTTGCTATAACGCATGCACAACAGGGAGACACACCGCAATGCACGCATCCTTTCTTAATCGCGCTCTTTTATTTATCGCCGGCATCGCCGTGGTGCTGCTCCTGCTCACCTGGGGAATTGGCTTCGAGACGATAAAAGCGCGCCAGGTTGACCTGATTTATCTCGGGCAACAGCATTTAAAACTGGTCTTTGTCTCGATGTTTTTTGCTCTGCTGGTGGGTATTCCTAGCGGGATTGCCCTGAGCCGCCCCGCGGCGCGCGGCATCGCTGAATATGTTATGCAGATCTTCAACGTCGGCAATACCCTGCCGCCGCTGGCGGTACTGGCGCTGGCGATGGTGGTAATCGGCATCGGCGACACCCCGGCGATTATTGCGCTGTTCCTCGCCTCGCTGCTGCCGATTGTGCGTAACACCTACGCCGGGCTCTGCTCGGTGCCCGGCTCGCTGCTGGAAGCGGCGAACGGCATCGGGATGACCAAATGGCAACGCCTGCGTCAGGTGGAACTGCCGAATGCCTGGCCGGTGATGCTGTCAGGTATTCGTATCTCCACCGCTATTAACGTGGGGACCGCGCCGCTGGCGTTCCTGATTGGTGCCAGCAGCTACGGCGAGCTGATTTTCCCGGGGATCTATCTGAATGATTTCCCGACGCTGATCCTCGGCGCGGCCGCCACGGCGCTGTTCGCCCTGATTCTGGATACGCTGCTGGCGGTGCTGGGCCGTCTGTTAAGCCCGCACACCGCCTGATAACAATAACAAGGAGCCACAATGAAACTCTTTTCCCGCATGGCAGGCCTGTGCGCCGCCACGCTGCTGGTCGCCCAGGCGCAGGCCGCCCCGCTGATACTTGCGACCAAAGGCTTTACCGAGCAGCATATTCTTTCGGCCATGACCGTGCAGTATCTGCAAAAGAAAGGGTTTGAGGTCACGCCCCAGACCAACATCGCCGCGGTGATTTCCCGTAATGCCATGATCAACAAGCAGATCGACATGTCCTGGGAATATACCGGCACCTCGCTGATTATCTTTAATCACATCAACAAGCGCATGTCGCCCGAAGAGTCTTACGAAACGGTAAAACGCCTGGATGCGAAGCACGGTCTGGTGTGGCTGAAGCCGGCGGCGATGAATAACACCTACGCCTTCGCCATGCAGCGCAAGCGCGCCGAGGCCGAGAACATCAACACCATGTCTGAGATGGTCGCCAAAATTGAGCAGGTGCGCAAAACCGATCCCAAAAACAACTGGATGCTGGGGCTGGACCTGGAGTTCTCCGGGCGCAGCGACGGCATGAAGCCGCTGCAGGCGGCCTACAAAATGGAGCTGGATCGTCCGCAAATCCGCCAGATGGATCCGGGCCTGGTCTATAACGCTATCCGCGACGGCTTTGTGGATGCAGGCCTGGTCTATACCACCGATGGCCGCGTGAAGGGCTTTGACCTGAAGGTGCTGGAAGATGACAAAGGCTTCTTCCCGAGCTATGCCGTCACCCCGGTGGTGCGCCAGGAGACCTTAAAAGCAAATCCGGGGCTGGAAGAGGCGCTGAATACCCTCTCCGGCCTGCTGGATAACGAAGCGATCACCGAGCTTAACAAGCGAGTGGATATCGATCATCAGTCGCCACAGCAGGTCGCCCACGACTTCCTGCGTAGCAAAAACCTGCTCTAAGGAGAAGAGATGGAGACTATTCACTACATCATTGATAACTGGGGCTACATCATGACCCTCACCTTCCAGCACCTGTGGCTGGTGGCGCTGGCGGTGGGGATGGCGATTGTGATTGGCGTGCCGCTGGGCATTCTTATCGTGCGGCATAAATGGCTGGCGACCCCGGTGCTGGGGCTGGCAACCATCGTGCTCACCATCCCGTCCATTGCGCTGTTCGGGCTGATGATCCCGCTCTTTTCGCTGATCGGTCAGGGTATCGGCGCCCTACCCGCCGTTACCGCAGTATTTCTCTATTCACTGCTGCCGATTGTGCGTAACACCCATACCGCTCTCGACAGCCTGCCGCCGGGCCTGCGCGAAGCGGGCCGCGGGATTGGCATGACCTTCTGGCAGCGCCTGCGCTGGGTAGAAATTCCCATGGCCTTGCCGGTGATCTTCGGCGGTATTCGCACCGCCGTGGTGATGAATATCGGGGTAATGGCTATCGCCGCCGTGATCGGCGCGGGTGGCCTGGGGCTGCTGTTACTGAACGGCATCGGCGGCAGCGATATTCGTATGCTGATTGCCGGTGCGTTAATGATTTGTCTTTTAGCCATTGTGCTGGACTGGCTGCTGCATCGTCTGCAGCGCGTTCTGACTCCGAAGGGGATTCGATAATGATAAAACTGGAAAACCTCACCAAACAATTCACACAGAAAAATGGTCAGGAAGTGAAGGCCGTAGACAACGTTAATCTGAACGTGCCGGAAGGCGAAATGTGCGTCCTGCTTGGCCCCTCCGGCTGCGGTAAAACCACGACCCTGAAGATGATTAACCGCCTTATCGCCCCCAGCAGCGGCAAGATCCTGATTAACGGCGAAGACACCAGCGGAATGGATACCGTCACCCTGCGCCGCAGCATCGGCTACGTTATCCAGCAGATTGGCCTGTTCCCGAACATGACCATTGAAGAGAACATTACCGTGGTGCCGCGTATGCTGGGCTGGGACAAAGCCCGCTGCAAAAGCCGCGCCGCCGAGCTGATGGATATGGTGGCGATGGATCCGCATAAGTTCCTCAACCGCTACCCGCGCGAGATGTCCGGCGGTCAGCAGCAGCGTATCGGGGTGATCCGCGCTCTGGCGGCGGATCCGCCGGTACTGCTGATGGATGAGCCCTTCGGCGCGGTGGACCCGATCAACCGCGAGGTGATCCAGAACCAGTTCCTGGAGATGCAGCGCAAGCTGAAGAAGACGGTGATGCTGGTGAGCCACGATATCGACGAGGCGCTGAAGCTGGGGGATCGCATCGCGGTCTTCCGTCAGGGGCGCATCGTGCAGTGCGCCAGCCCCGACGAGCTGCTGGCCAAGCCGGCTAACGAATTTATCGGCTCCTTCGTCGGCCAGGACCGCACCCTGAAGCGTCTGCTGTTGGTTTCCGCAGGCGACGTTACCGACCAGCAGCCGACCCTGACCGTGCGCCCGGGTACACCGCTCACGGAGGCCTTTACCCTGATGGATGACAACGATATCCGCGCCGTAACGGTGGTGGACGACGAGGGCCGACCGCTGGGCTACGTTAAGCGTCGCGAAGCGCGCTACGCCAGCGGCGAGTGCGCCGACGTCATTCATCCGTTCCGTATCACCGGTAAGGGCGAAGACAACCTGCGCGTGGTGCTCTCCCGCCTGTATGAGAGTAACACCAGCTGGATGCCCATCGTCGACGAGGACGGGCGCTACAACGGCGAGATCTCGCAGGACTATATTGCCGAATACCTCAGTTCCGGCCGCACCCGCCGGGCGCTGAATATTCACAGCGATAATTAATTCCCCCGCCCGGCCGCCGCCGGGCTTTTTCTTCCTTTGCTAAGCGCCCCATTTCCCGCACAATTACCCCTCTTTCTCTCTTGCAAAAGCGGGCCATGCAACGTCTTCACGCTTATCCGGATATTCGGGCGATGTTTCGCCGGTTACTGATCGCCACCCTGACGGGCGTGCTGGCGGCGCTGGCCGTAGCGGCGTTTCGCCACGCCATGTTCCTGCTGGAGGTGCTGTTTCTCAGCAACGACAGCGGCAGCCTGGTCAACGCGGCCGGGGAGCTTGCCCCCTGGCGGCGGCTGATTACCCCAGCGCTGGGTGGGCTGGCGGCGGGCCTGCTTTTGTGGGGCTGGCAAATCTGGACCCGCCAGCGTCCGCACGCCCCCACCGACTATATGGAAGCCATCAATACCGGCGACGGGGAGTTTGACTATCCCGGCAGCCTGGTTAAATCGCTGGCCTCCCTGCTGGTGGTGGCCAGCGGCAGCGCTATCGGCCGCGAGGGGGCGATGATCCTGCTGGCGGCGCTGGCGGCCTCGTGGTTTGCCCGGCGCTTTACCCCGCACACGGAGTGGAAGCTGTGGATCGCCTGCGGCGCGGCGGCGGGGATGGCCAGCGCCTACCATGCCCCGCTGGCGGGCAGCCTGTTTATCGCCGAGATCCTGTTTGGCACCCTGATGCTCGCCTCCCTCGGCCCGGTGGTAATTGCGGCGGTCGTGGCCCTGCTCACCACCCACCTGCTCAGCCCCGGCGTGACCCAGCTTTATCAGGTGCAGCTCAGTGCACTGCCCGACGGCGCCGATTACGCCCTGATGCTGGCGACGGGCCTGCTGGCAGGGATAAGCGGCCCGCTCTTTATGTGGCTGATGGACCGCAGTCACGATCTTTTTATACGCCTTAAGCTCTCTCCGCCCTGGCAGCTGGCGCTGGGCGGGCTGATCGTGGGCCTGCTCTCGCTCCTGACCCCCAAGGTGTGGGGCAACGGCTATAGCGTGGTGCAGGGATTTTTGCTGGCGCCACCGCTGCTGTCGGTGGTGGCCGGGGTGTTTATCTGCAAGCTGCTGGCGGTGCTGGCCAGCAGCGGCTCCGGCGCGCCCGGTGGGGTCTTTACGCCGACGCTGTTTGTGGGGATGGCGCTGGGGATGCTCTTTGCCCGGCTGGCGGGGTTGTGGATCCCGGAGGCGGAGATGGCGGTTCTGCTGGGTTTAACCGGTATGGCCGCGCTGCTGGCGGCCACCACCCATGCGCCCATAATGTCGACGCTGATGGTCTGTGAGATGACCGGGCAGTATGCCCTGCTGCCCGGATTACTGCTGGCCTGCGTGCTGGCGTCGGTGCTGTCGCGCACCCTACGCCAGAATGCGATCTACGGCCAGCGCCCGGCCGAAGGCGGTTAAGTCAATATAGCGGGCAAGTTCGCGCTGTTCAGCGCGGGGCAGATAGGGCAGCTCGCCCACCAGCGGGCCTGGCAATTTCTTGCTCAGCACTTCGATGATTTCGGCATAGTGCGCCAGGCCTGGATTAATGCGGTTGGCTACCCAGCCCATCAGCGGCAGGCCGTCGTTGGCTATGGCCTGCGCGGTAAGCAGAGCATGATTAATACAGCCCTCCTGGATCCCCACCACCAGCAAGACCGGCAGCTGCTCCTGCACTACCCACTCCGACAGGGGACGCAGATCGTTCATCAGGCTGCGCCAGCCGCCGGTGCCCTCCACCACGACGTGGTCAACCTTTTCGCTCAGGCTGGCCAGCCCGTTCGACAGCAGGGTGTAATTGACCCGTCCGCTGTGCGCCACGCTGCTCTCGTCTTCGCTCAGGGCGATGGGGTTAATGGCATGGTAAGGCAGGTCGAGGGATGAAACGCTTTGCAGCACCAGCGCATCCTTGTTACGCAATCCTTCCGGCGTCTCTTTACTGCCTTTTGCGACTGGCTTATACCCCGCCACGCTTTTACCGCTTGCAGCCAGGGCCTGCAGTAACGCGCGCGATACCACCGTTTTGCCCACTGAGGTATCCGTACCTGTTACAAAGAAACGCTTAAGCATCACTTACTCCAAGGTTATGCCGAGAAAATATAAACCAACGAAATAATTCAGTGGAGGAAGTCTAAGGTATGGGGAATTGCGCCAGCTTGAGATAGCGCAATTTTTCCTGATTCTGTAAGAAAGAGTTAACCCTGGAGCAGGCGGATCAATAACGATCCGTTGTACATGGCATCCTTTACCAGCGCGGCGCCAGCCATGGTGCCCTGGTTGGTGAACTGGGTGCTTTCGACGGCGATATGCTTGCTGTAAGCGGGCAGCGCCTGCTGGCGGATGCAGCCGGCAATCGCCGGGAAGAGCACCTCTGCTGCCTGGCTCAGGGGAGAGCCAATCAGGATTTTTTGCGGATTAAACAGGTTCACCATGATGGCAAGAATGCGCCCGACGTTCATCCCCACGCCGGTGATAATATCTTTTGCCAGCAGATCGCCCTGGCGGGCGGCGCTGCACAGGGAGTCGACGGTAAGCGGCTGGCCGTGAAGCGTGGAGCTCATCGACTGACTCATGCGCAGCTGCGCCAGCTCGAGCACGCTCTCGACGCTGGCGATGGTCTCCAGGCAGCCGTGGTTACCGCAGTAGCAGAGCTTGCCGTAAGGATCGACCTGAGTATGACCAATCTCCACCAGGCTGCTGCTCCCCGCATGTAGCAGGCGGCCGTCGGTAATAACACCGGCGCCGACGTTATGGTCGATCACCACCTGAATCACATCCCGCGCGCCGCGCGACGCACCGAACAGCGCCTCGGCCATGGTCCAGGCGCTGATATCATGCTGAATATAGACCGGCACCCCGGTGTGCTTCGCCAGAACCTCCCCCAGCGGCATCTCCTTCACGTCCTCATAAAAGGGCATGCGGTGCACGATGCCGTTCTCGGTATCGATGATCCCCGGCAGGGTGATGGCAATGGCGGTCAGCCGCTCGAGCTTGTGCTGATGGTCAATGAAAAAACGGTCGATCAGGGCGGTAATGCGCTCCTGCAGGGGCTGCTCCGCAGTGAGCGGCAGCGGCAGCTTATCTTCCACCACCAGCTTGCTGCTGAGATCCCGCAGGGCGAGGTTGATTTCACCGCGGCTGATGCGTAAAGAGAGGTAGTGCCAGGCCTCGGTTTCTACCACCAGCCCCACCGCCGGACGGCCGCGGCTGCCCGGCTCCTGGATTTCTGTCTCCTGCACCAGATGGGCTTCGAGCATTTCGCGCACAATTTTAGTAATACTGGCGGGGGCCAGTTGAGCGAGACGGGAGAGATCGATACGCGAGACCGGACCAAGCTGATCAATCAGGCGATACACCGCTCCCGCATTGGTCTGTTTGATCTGATCAATATGCCCAGGCTGACTATCAGCAACCACCACGTACTCCCTTATTTTCGAGCTTCGAAATAAACTTTGGGCTATGGTGAAGCACTTCACCGCCGATCGTCAAATTTTTACTTAGCCTTGTGATAAACCGCACGTTTTTGGCCGCTTTAACCCTGTTTCAGCCGACGGGCGATGCGGAAATAAGCTGCGTTTTGAAACGCTGTGCCGCCGCGCTTAGCTCGTGATGCTTCGGCCAGACCAGCCACATCTCCGACACCGCCTCTTTTTCCACAATCGGCACCCAGCGCATGTCGCTAAGCTGCACCCGCTTAAAGGAGGCCGGCAAAATAGAGACCCCGAGCCCGGCGGCGACCAGGCCAATAATGGTCATCGCCTCCCCCACCTCTTGGGCCATCACCGGCGCCAGCCCGTAGCGGCGCATAATGCCCAGGATATCGTCGTACAGGCCGGTTCCCACATGGGGATCGAAAAAGACGAAGGGCTCTCGGGCCAGCTCTGCCAGGGATACCGCCGTTCTGGCGGCCAGAGGGTGGTCCGCCGGGATCATCGCCAGCAGCGGCTCGCGCAAAATGCGCTGCCAGGCCAGGGTCTCGGGCAGCTGCGTGTTGCGCATTAACCCCAGATCCAGCGCCCCCTCGTTCAGAGGCGCGATCTGCTCGCGGGTGTTGATCTCCCGGGTCTGGATATGAACGTCCGGAAAACGGCGGCGGAACGACGACAGCGTCGTAGAGACGGCGGTAATAAAGGGGGCCGAAGAAGTGAAGCCAAGACGCAGCTCGCCGGTCTCGCCCTGGTGCAGACGGGCGGCCCGGGCGGCGGCGTCCTCCACGCTGCTTAAGATTTGCCGGCTGTCGGCCAGAAATTGTCTGCCTGCTGGGGTAAGCGCCACGCTGCGGTTGGTTCGTGCCAGCAGGCGGGCCCCTACCTGCTGTTCAAGCAGCTGGATCTGCTGGCTCAGGGGCGGCTGGGAGATATTCAGCCGCGCCGCCGCGCGGCCAAAGTGGAGCTCTTCCGCCACGGCGACAAAGTAGCGCAGATGACGCAGTTCGATATTCATATTTTTAA
>DKMV01000080.1:0-178 GCA_002469605.1 Leclercia sp. UBA7405 | reverse complement strand
ATATTAGACAGAATATTTACAATTTCCTACCCTGAACAGGTGGTTATACCCGTCACCCGAAATCACGGGGATATTGAAGCAAGGAAATTCAGTGAGCCGTACAACAACCGCCGATATCGCCCCGGCACGCGATATCGACCACGCCGTTGCCAGACCCCAGCCGATACAGTTTATTAAG
>DKMV01000193.1:2725-2927 GCA_002469605.1 Leclercia sp. UBA7405 | reverse complement strand
GCTGGTCATGGTGCCGGAAGGCCGGGGCATCTTCGCCCGCATGACGGTGCTGGAGAACTTACAGATGGGCGCCTGGCTGAGAAGTGACGCTGTCACGGTAAGGCGCGAAATGGCCGATATCTTTGAGCGTTTTCCGCGTCTTGGCGAGCGCCAGCATCAGCTTGCCGGGCTGCTCTCCGGTGGCGAACAGCAGCTGCTGGCC
>DKMV01000193.1:509-2590 GCA_002469605.1 Leclercia sp. UBA7405 | reverse complement strand
CGAACAGCAGCTGCTGGCCCTGAACCGCGCCCTGCTCAGTCGCCCGCGCCTGCTGATCCTGGACGAACCCTCGATGGGGCTGGCACCAAAGATGGTGGAGCACATTTTTGCCGTTATCGCCGAACTGCGCCAGCGCGGCGTCGCCCTGCTGCTGATCGAGCAGAACGCGCGTCTGGCGCTGGAAGTGACCGACAGCGCCTGGGTGATGGACAGCGGCAGTATTGTTCACCACGGCGAGTCGAAAGCGCTGCTGAACGACGACCAGATTGCACAGATTTATTTGGGCGAAATGCCCGTTTAACACACCAACACCAGGGAAAATATAATGAAAACCGTAAAAATTAGCGCCCTTAGCGCCGCTATTCTGCTCAGTGGCTTTGCAAGCTCGGCGGCATGGGCTGCCGACAGCGAAACCGTGGTCATTGGCCTTGCTGGCCCGTTAACCGGCCCTTCTGCCCGTATTGGCAAAGATCTGGAGAACGGCGCTCAGCTGGCAATCGACGACATCAACAAACAGCACCCCACCATTGGCGGTAAAGCGGTCACCTTCAAGCTGCAATCCGAAGACGATCAGTCCGATCCGCGTACCGCCGTCGCGGTAGCCCAACGTCTGGTGGACAGCGGCGTGGCGGGCGTGGTGGGCCACTGGAATACCGGCACCAGTATTCCGGCGGCGCGCGTTTACCACGACGCGGGTATCGCTCAGGTGGCACCGGTTGCCACCGGCCACGCCTATACCAAACAGGGCTTTGACACCAGCTTTCGCGTGATGGGCCACGACGACGACGGCGGCCAGTTTGCCGGGCAGTACGCGGTAAATACCCTGAAGGCGAAACGCATTGCGGTGATCGACGATCGTACTGCCTTTGGTCAGGGGCTGGCGGACGAATTTATTAAATCGCTGGAAGCCCAGGGCGTTAAAATCGTCGATCGTCAGTATGTAGACGATAAAACCGTCGATTTTAGCGCCGTACTTACCGCCATTCGCAGCAAAAACGCCGATCTGATCTTCTTTGGCGGCGTGGACAGCCAGGCGGCACCGCTCGCCCGCCGCATTAAGCAACTGGGCATGAAAGCGACCCTGATGGGCGCGGGCGGATTTGTGAGCCAGACCTTCCTGCAGCTGGCGCAGAAAGAGGGTGACGGCGTGGTAGCGCTGGAGCCGGGCCTGCCGGTAGAACAGATGCCGGGTGGGAAAGCCTTTGAGCAGGCGTACCAGTCGCGCTATCACACCCATATCGAGCTGCACGCGCCGTTCGCCTATGACGCCACCCGCGTGCTGGTTGCGGCCATGGAGAAAGCCGACTCGGTCGATCCTGCCGACTACCTCCCTGCCCTGCGCGCTATCAGCTATTCCGGTGTAACCGGCCAGATCGCCTTTGATAACCAGGGCAACCTGAAGGCCCCGTCGTTCACCGTTTATAAAGTGGTGGATGGCAAATGGCAGCCGCAAACCGTACTGGGCGGCGCCAAAACGAAGTAACCCGGTGAGGCAATGTGATGAGCAATAATAATGAGCTGGGTATTCTTGCCCGCCGCAAAATTGAAGCAGAAATTATTAAACCGATTTATGAAATCCTGGTGCGTGAGATAGGTAAAGATCGCGCCCAGGCGGTGATTGGCGAGGCCATCGAGCAGGCGGCAATCGACGCGGGCAAAGAGTTTGCCCGCCAGGAGCCGAACGAGCCGGACGTGAAGAGCTTTATCGCCCTGCAGTATCTTTGGGAAAAAGATAACGCGCTGGATGTGAAAGTGATCGACGCCGACGAGCAGCAGTACAACTACAACGTGACCCGCTGCCGCTATGCCGAGATGTACCACGAGATGGGCCTCGGCGAGATCGGCCATCTGCTCTCCTGCGCCCGTGACGAGAAGTTTATCGTCGGCTACGCGCCGGACGTGGAGCTGACGCGCACCACTACCATTATGCAGGGCGGCGCCTGCTGCGACTTCCGCTATCGCAGCACAAAGGACAAATCATGAACCGCATAAATGCAGAGCGGCTGTGGTCTACGCTTGAGCAGATGGCGCAGATCGGCGGCACCCCAGCCGGCGGCGTCACCCGGCTGGCGCTGAGCGAT
>DKMV01000193.1:0-297 GCA_002469605.1 Leclercia sp. UBA7405 | reverse complement strand
GCGCGCGATCTGCTGCGCGACTGGGCGCTGGAGGCGGGCTTTACCTGCGACGTGGATAGCATGGGCAACATGTTTATCCGCCGCGCGGGTAAAAACCTGGCCCTGGCGCCGGTAATGACCGGCTCACACGTAGATTCTCAGCCGTTGGGCGGCAATTACGACGGTATTTACGGCGTGATGGCCGGGCTGGAAGTATTGCGCACCCTCAACGATCTCCGGATCGAAACCGAACGCGATATTGTCCTGGTGAACTGGACGAACGAGGAAGGGGCGCGATTTGCCCCGGCGATGCTGGCC
>DKMV01000322.1:16808-17155 GCA_002469605.1 Leclercia sp. UBA7405 | reverse complement strand
ACCAGTCGGCGATGGTGAGCGAAATCTCCCGCCAGGTGCAGCCGCAGCACGTCAACCAGGTCTTCACCGGCGTGGCCACCAGCCGCGCGCTGCTGGGGCAAAAAGAGACCGTGGTCAACGGTCTGGTGTCGCCTACCGGCACCGTCGGGATGGTAAAAATCTCCACCGGCCCGCTGAGCAGCGCGGCACCGGACGGTATCGTTCCGGTTGAAACCGCCATTGCCCTGCTGAAAGATTTCGGCGGCAGCTCAATCAAATACTTCCCGATGGGCGGCCTGAAGTGCCGGGACGAGTTCCAGGCGGTGGCCGAAGCCTGCGCCCGCCACGACTTCTGGCTGGAGCCGACC
>DKMV01000322.1:16370-16600 GCA_002469605.1 Leclercia sp. UBA7405 | reverse complement strand
GACTTCTGGCTGGAGCCGACCGGCGGTATCGATCTGGAAAACTTTGAAGCGATCCTGCAGATCGCCCTCGATGCCGGGGTGAGCAAAATCATTCCGCACATTTATAGTTCTATTATCGACAAAGCCAGCGGCGACACGCGCCCGGAGGATGTGCGCACCCTGCTGGCGATGACGAAGAAGCTGGTTAAGTAGTACTTTATCCCCTCACCCCGGCCCTCTCCCCAAAGGGG
>DKMV01000322.1:9949-16163 GCA_002469605.1 Leclercia sp. UBA7405 | reverse complement strand
CCCCAAAGGGGAGAGGGAGAAAAACGAGCTGGCCTCTGGCTCAGGGCAACAACCTGCACCGGACGATCCCCTCTCCCCTCCGGGGAGAGGGTTAGGGTGAGGGGACCAAACCGCACACTCCCAAAGGAGCCACCATGCACACCCGTAACCTGCTTGTCGCTTCACTCTCATTACTCGCCACCGCCGCTGTCGCCCAGACGCAATACGCCTGGGTCGGCACCTACAATCCCAACGGCGAAGGGGTCTACCGCTTCACCGTCGATGCGCAGACCGGCGCCCTCGGTAATAAAACCCTGGTCAGCAAACTGCCCAACGCCGCGCAGCTGACGGTATCGCAGGATGGCAAAACCCTCTATCTGGCCAGCGAAGTTGAGCAGGGCGTAGTGCAGGCGCTGCGGGTAGAGGAGGACGGCAGCCTGAGCGCGTTAAACCAGGTGGCCTCCGGCGGGGCGGGCCCGGTCTACCTGGCGCTGACGCCAAACGGGAAACACCTGTTGGTGGCGAACTACGTCAGCGGTTCGGTTGCGGTGCTGCCGGTGAAGGCCGACGGCAGCCTGGGCGAGGCGACCGATATCCAGCAGCACCAGGGCGAACCGGGTGCGGCAAAACCGCAGGCCGCGGTTGAAGGCAGCTTTGCCATCAGCGATCATAACGGCCCGCATGCGCACATGATCGCCGCCGATCCCAGCGGGAAGTATGTCTTTGCCACCGATCTGGGGCTGGATCGCATCTACCAGTACCGGCTGGACGAACAGCACGGCAAGCTGACGCCCAACGATCCGCCGTTTATTAGCGCCTCGTCAAAAGGCGCTGGCCCGCGCCATTTCGTCTTTACCCCGCAGGGGAATGCCCTGTGGCTGATTAACGAAGAGGCCTCCACGCTCACCCATTATGCGCTGGATGCCGATGGCCACCTGAAAGAGGGCAGTACGATTTCGGCCCTGCCGGAGGGGTATAAAGGCACCAGCTTTGCCGCCGGGCTGGCCTTAAGCGCCGACGGTAAACAGCTGTATGTGGCGAACCGTTTGCATAACAGCATCGGGCACTTTACCGTAACGGCAGAGGGCACGCTGACCCATCAGGACGATATCTGGACGCGCGGCGATTATCCCCGCAGTCTGACGCTGGATAAACAGGGGCGCTGGCTGTACGTCTTAAACCAGCGCAGCGATAACATCACCCGTTTTAGCGTGGCGCAGGACGGCAAACTTCGCTTCGAGCCGGACTATACGCCGGTCGGTAGCCCATCCCAGATGGTTATTTCACCCTGAGCAGTAAGAGGACAACGACGTGCGATTTCCGAACCAACGTTTAGCGCAGCTGTTCGACATGTTGCAAAACGAAACGCTGCCGCAGGATGAGCTGGCGCAGCGGCTCTCGGTCTCCACGCGTACCGTGCGGGCGGATATCACCGCCCTTAACGCGCTGCTGGCAAACCACGGCGCGCAGTTTGTTTTAAGCCGCGGTAGCGGCTATCAGCTCAAAATTGAGGATGCGGCACGCTATCAGCAGCTTCAGCAATCCCACCCGCGGGCGCTGCGCATTCCGCGCACCGGCCCGGAGCGGGTCCACTATCTGGTGGTGCGTTTTCTCACCTCGGCCTTCTCCCTGAAGCTGGAAGATCTGGCGGATGAGTGGTTTATCAGCCGCGCCACCCTGCAAAGCGATATGGCGGAGGTGCGCGAGCTTTTCAGCCGCTATAACCTGACGCTGGAGACCCGCCCGCGCCACGGCATGAAGCTGTTTGGCAGCGAGATGTCGATTCGCGCCTGCCTTACCGATCTCCTCTGGGAGCTGGCGCAGCAGGACGGCCTGAACCCGCTGGTGACCGAAGTCGCGCTCAACGCGGGCGTGCCGGAGCAGCTGATTGCGGTACTGCATGACACCCTGACCCGCCACCACATCCGCCTGACCGACGAGGGGGAACTCTTTGTGCGCCTCTACTGCGCGGTATCGGTGCGCCGCATCAGCGAAGGCTATCCGCTGCCGGAATTCCAGGCGGAGGATGTCGAAGAGAACGTGCGCGAGGCCGCTAAAGATATCGCGGCGGCCATCCAGCAGCTGGCGGGCAAAGCGCTCTCGCCGTCGGAGGAGAACTGGCTGTGCGTCCATATTGCTGCCCGCCAGCTGCAGGAGATGGCCCCGAGCACCATCAACGCCGATGACGAAGAGGCGCTGGTCAATTACATCCTGCGCTATATCAACACCCACTATAACTACAACCTGCTGCGTGACGCGCAGCTGCACGCCGATTTGCTGACGCATATTAAAACCATGATCACCCGCGTGCGCTATCAGATCATGATCCCCAACCCGCTGCTGGATAACATCAAACAGCACTACCCGATGGCGTGGGACATGACCCTGGCGGCGGTCTCAAGCTGGGGGAAATACACCCCCTATGTGATCAGCGAAAACGAGATCGGTTTTCTGGTGCTGCATATCGGCGTGGGTCTGGAGCGGCACTACAACATTGGCTATCAGCGCCAGCCCCACGTGCTGCTGGTGTGCGACGCGGGTAACGCGATGGCGCGGATGATCGAGGCGGTGTTGCAGCGTAAATACCCGCAGATTGAGGTGACCCGCACCCTGACCCAGCGCGAGTACGAGCAGGCGGACACCATCGGCGAAGACTTTGTCATCTCCACCGCCCGCCTGAGCGAGAAGGCGAAACCGGTGGTGCAGATCGCCCCCTTCCCGACGGATTATCAGCTGGAGCAGATCGGCAAGCTGGTGCTGGTAGATCGCACCCGCCCCTGGATGCTGGAAAAGTTCTTCGACGCCGCCCATTTTCGCATTATCGACAGCGCCATCGACCAGCAGACCCTGTTCCAGCAGCTTTGTGCCCAGTTGGAAGCGGAAGGCTTTGTGGGCGCGGAGTTTCTCGACTCGGTCATTGAGCGTGAGGCCATCGTCAGCACCATGCTCGGGGACGGCATCGCCCTCCCGCACTCGCTGGGGCTGTTGGCACAGAAGACGGTGGTCTATACGGTGCTGGCTCCGCAGGGCATCGCCTGGGGAGAGGGGACCGCGCACGTCATCTTCCTGCTCGCCATCAGCAAAAGCGAGTATGAAGAGGCGATGGCGATCTACGATATCTTCGTCACCTTCCTGCGGGAGCGGGCGATGACCCGGCTTTGCGGCTGCGGTGATTTTGCCGAATTTAAGGCGGTGGCGATGGAGAGTCTGAGTCGCTTTTAAGGCAGGGGCGGCCGGGGGGATCAGCGCAAATGATGTACCACCTGGTTGCTGCTGCCACGCCAGATAAGCGCCGGGTCTTTGAGATCCTGCACAAACTTGCCGTCCACCAGCACGTTGATTAACTCCACCACTTCCATCTGCTGTGCGTTCAGCTCATCCAGCTTATAGCCGGTCCAGACCCAGATATCTTTTCCTGCGCACTCGTGGCGAATACGTTTTACCAGCCTGAGGATCTCCGGCACGTTCTGTGGATGGAGCGGATCGCCGCCGGAGAGGGAAATGCCCTGGCGGTGGATGCGCGTGTCGTTCAGATCGTCGATGATGCGCTGCGCCATCTCTTCGGTAAAGGGCAGGCCGGAGTTGAGACGCCAGGTGCTTTTGTTATAGCAGCCGGGGCATTCGTGAACGCAGCCAGCGACAAACAGGGTGCAGCGGGTGCCGGGGCCGTTGACGATGTCGACGGGGTAGTACTGGTGATAATTCATGTTCGCTTCTTTGTGTATGTGCGCGCTGGGACCCTCACCCCGGCCCTCTCCCTCGAAGGGAGAGGGGGAAAAGCCAGTCCGCGCTCATTTTCTGCTACGCGCTCGATCGGTCCCCTCTCCCTTGAGGGAGAGGGTTAGGGTGAGGGGGAGAACCCGGCACAGACTTAACCGATCTGCCCATTCCCCAGATGCTTCACGCGGCGCTTCACCTCTTCCTGCTTGCCAGCGTTGAACGGACGGGCGTCCGGGCTGCCGAGATAACCGCACACGCGGCGGGTTACCGATACGCGGGCCGCATCGTGATTACCGCATTTCGGGCAGGTAAAGCCTTTGCTGGTGCACTCGAACTCGCCGGTAAAGCCGCACTCGTAACACTCGTCGATAGGCGTATTGGTACCGTAATAGGGCACGTGCTGATAGCTGTAGTCCCACACGTCCTCCAGCGCCTTGAGGTTGTGCTGGATGTTCGGGTACTCGCCGTAGCAGATAAAGCCGCCGCTGGCGATAGGTGGATAGGCCGCCTCAAAGTCGATCTTGTCGTAAGGGTTAACCTTCTTCTCCACGTCGAGGTGGAAGCTGTTGGTGTAGTACCCCTTGTCGGTCACCCCTTCCACAATACCGAACTCGGCGGTATCCAGGCGGCAGAAGCGGTCGCACAGGTTTTCGCTTGGGGTGCTGTAGAGGCTAAAGCCGTAGCCGGTCTCCTCTTTCCACTGGTCAACCGCGTCGCGCAGGCGCTGAACGATAGCGATACCTTTGGCACGCAGCGCTTCGCTGTCGTACATATGCTGGTCGCCAAAAAGGGCGTTGATGGTTTCGTGAATGCCGATATAGCCCAGCGAAATAGAGGCGCGGCCGTTTTTGAAGATCTCAGAGACGTCGTCGTCCGCCTTCAGACGCACGCCGCAGGCCCCTTCCATATAGAGGATCGGCGCCACGCGAGCTTTCACCCCTTCCAGACGCGCGATGCGGGTCATCAGGGCTTTACGTGCAAGGCTCAGGCGCTCGTCCAGCAATTTCCAGAAAGCGGCTTCATTGCCTTTGGCCTCCAGCGCGATGCGCGGCAGGTTCAGGCTGATCACGCCCAGGTTGTTGCGCCCGTCGTGGACCTGCTCGCCGTTCTCATCTTCATAGACGCCAAGGAAGCTGCGGCAGCCCATCGGGGTTTTGAACGAGCCGGTGACTTTTACCACCTGGTCATAGTTCAGGATATCCGGGTACATGCGCTTGCTCGCACACTCCAGCGCCAGCTGCTTGATGTCGTAGTTGGGATCGCCCACTTTGTGGTTCAGACCGTCGCGGATGGCAAACACCAGCTTCGGGAACACCGCCGTTTTACGGTTTTTGCCGAGGCCGGAGATACGGTTACGCAGGATCGACTGCTGGATCAGGCGCGACTCCCAGCTGGTGCCGAGGCCAAAACCGAAGGTAACAAAGGGGGTCTGGCCGTTGGCGGTGTGCAGGGTGTTCACTTCATATTCCAGCGACTGGAAGGCGTCGTAACACTCTTTCTCGGTACGGGAGCGGGCGTAGCCGTCCGCGTCCGGGATCTGCCACTCTTCGGCGGTCTTACGATGCTTGTTAAAGCTTGCCGTCACGAACGGGGCCAGCACTTCGTCGATGCGGTTGATGGTGGTGCCGCCGTAAATATGGCTGGCGACCTGGGCGATGATCTGCGCGGTAACCGCCGTGGCGGTAGAGATAGATTTTGGCGGTTCAATCTCGGCGTTACCCATCTTAAAGCCCTGGGTCAGCATGCCTTTCAGATCGATCAGCATACAGTTGAACATCGGGAAGAACGGGGAATAGTCGAGATCGTGATAGTGGATCTCACCGCGCTCGTGCGCCTGCACCACGTCGCGCGGCAGCAGGTGCTGGCGGGCATAGTGTTTCGCCACGATACCGGCCAGCAGATCGCGCTGGGTAGGGATTACTTTACTGTCTTTGTTGGCGTTTTCGTTCAGCAGGGCCGGGTTGGTCTGCTCCACCAGGCCACGGATCTCCTGGTTCAGGCGGCCGCGCTTTTCGCGCTGGATGTCACGATCGTGACGATATTCAATATAGGCGCGCGCCAGCTGCTTATAAGGGCCGGACATCAGCTGGTTTTCTACCGCAGTCTGGATCTCGTTGATATCGACCTGGCTGCGGCCGCTCATCTGATTACTGACGACTTCTGCGACGGTGGCGCAGTAATCTGCGTCATCGACTCCCGCTGCTTTAGCCGCACGCAGGATTGCTTCCTGAATGCGCTCTGATTTGAACGGCACTTTACAGCCATCACGTTTCATCACATGCGGTGTCATGATCACTCCATATTAAAAACAGGTTATCCACAGAGGTGGAGAAGTATTCACCGGGCTTATTGCCATGCAGGCCAGAGACTTCCCCGGTTCCCGACAGTTGTTATCCACAATTCCGGCATACTGAGTTGCGGTTTTGTTGTTGGAATAGTAGACGATAAATACAAGATGTTGGGGCGGAAGGCATTTTAAGTGCTATATGTAGTGATTTGCATCAAACAAGTTTGC
>DKMV01000322.1:0-9834 GCA_002469605.1 Leclercia sp. UBA7405 | reverse complement strand
ATTTGCATCAAACAAGTTTGCGATTTATTTGATTCAGGACAAGGTAAAAAGACGAGAGTACAAACGGCGGGCGCTTCGGGCTTTGTAAATCCGCAGGGGGAAAAATTTGATTAATTATGCAGCAAAATCACAGACTCACCGCATGGCTGGCGGTGAGCGTATATCCCGCCGATCAGGCGATCAGCGTGTCGTTCAGTAAATCGATCAGCATCAGCAGACTATAGCGGGCATGGTGAGGATTCGCGGCCAGCGGCAACACCTCCGAGGCCATGTTGCCTAGCGGATGCTGTGCGGGTGTGAGGGCAAAAATCGCGGCGCCCTGCATGCGCGCCTGCAGCGTTGCGCCGTGCAGCACGCTGTCAGGTTCGCCGAGCGCAAGCACCAGCAGCAGGCTATCGTCGCTTAACCTGCTGGCAGCCATACGCATAAGCGCCGTGTTATCGCACAGACTAATACTGATGCCGGCAAGCAAGAGTTGATGCTGCAGCAGGGTGGCCAGCGCGACGTCCTGCGCGCCGACGGCAAAACAGTGGATGTCCCGGGCGTTCAGCAGTTGCGCCTTCAGCTTATCGACGGCTGCGATCGCCGTCTGTTCAAGCTGGCCGCTGAGACCATGCACAATGGCGGCGTAGTTCTCCCGCCAGCGAGGCGGTGCGGCAAGGTTCTGCTCGGGCGCCCAGCTGGCGCGCCGCTCGCTGGCCTGCGCCAGCTGTTTGCGCAGATCGCGAATGTCCTCACAGCCGACGGAGCGTGCGAAGCGGGTGATGGTCGCCGGGCTGACGCCCGCCCGGGCGGCAAGCTCGTCAATAGAGGCGCTGGCGGTAAAGCTGAGATTTTCCAGAATAAACGCGGCGACCCGCGACTCCTGGACGCTAAATCGCGCCACGCCTTCATGCAACTGTCCAACGATATCCATCGGTTCCGGTCCCACAATTGAAATTATTTTTCACCTGGTGTTACCACTACTCTATACCATAACCCGCCCTTTTTCCTGTGATCGTGCATGGATGAGCCAGTAAGCCTCGTGATGTTATGCCTGAAATTTGACCTTCGATCACACTCATGAAAATTATTTTCATATACTCTTCATTTCAACATAATTTTAACAATACAGTGGTGAAAACAGAGGAGGGGTTATGCAACGCATCGTATTGTGCTGTGCGGCCGGTATGTCCACCAGCATGCTGGTCAATAAAATGAAAGCCGAAGCCAACCAGCGTTCGCTGGATCTGGATATCTACGCCGTGCCGGTCGCGGAGTTTGAACGCGAACTGCCGGGTGCGGATATCTTCCTGCTTGGCCCGCAGGTGAAGTATGAGGCCGGGCGGCTCTCCGCCCTGGCGGAGCAGCAGGGCAAGGCCGTGGCCGTTATTGAGATGGCCGACTACGGCATGATGCGCGGCGCCGCCGTGCTCGACAAAGCGCTGGCGCTGCTGAACCACTAATTTTCCCGATAACTCAGGCATCTACGCGTTGCTGCCAGGCCACGCGCGGCTTCCTGCATGCCGAAAAAAGGGGGCAATATGCAACCGTTAAAAATAGCCGTGATCGGTGGTGGCAGCAGCTACACGCCGGAACTGATTGAAGGCATCATCGTCCGTTACGACCAGCTGCCGGTCACCGAGCTGGCGCTGGTGGACGTGGAGTCTGGCAGGGAGAAGGTAGAGATCATTGCCGCGCTGACGCGTCGGATGCTAACGCGTAAAGGGCTGGGGCACGTGGCGGTTAGCGTCCATTTCACCCTCGACGCAGCCATTTACGGCGCTCAGTTTGTCCTGACCCAGCTGCGCGTCGGCCAACTGGCGGCGCGGGCGGCGGATGAGCGCCTGGGGCTGAAATACCAGTTGCTCGGCCAGGAAACCACCGGCGTGGGCGGATTCGCGAAAGCCCTGCGCACCATTCCGGTATTGATGGAGGTGGCGCGCAAGGTGGAAGCCCTCGCGCCGGATGCTTTTATTCTGAACTTCACCAACCCGGCGGGGATAGTGACGGAAGCGGTAAGCCGCTACAGCAATGCGAAGATCGTCGGCCTGTGCAACGTGCCGATTAATATGCACCATACCATCGCCACGATGCTCGGGGTTAAACCCCAGGAGATTAACCTGCGCTTTGCCGGGCTCAACCATATGGTCTGGGTCCATCGCGTCACGCAGGGGCAGCACGACGTCACCGGCAGGGTGATCGATCTGCTCTGCGACGGCGAGGCGCTCTCCATGAATAACATCCAGGAGCTGCCGTGGCCGCCGCGGTTCCTGCGCGCCCTGAAGGCAATCCCCTGCCCGTATCATCGCTACTTCTGGAACACGCCGGCCATGATTGCGGAAGAGATCGAGGCGGCAAAAACGAAAGGCACCCGTGCCGAGCAGGTGATGGAGGTTGAGCGGGCGCTGTTTGAGCTCTATGCCGATCCGCACGTTGATGAGAAGCCGGAGCAGCTCAGTTTTCGCGGCGGTGCGCTCTATTCCGAAGTGGCGGTGGAGCTGATTAACGCCATCCACAATAACCTCGGAGTGGAAATGGTGGTGAATACGCGCAATAACGGCGCGATCCAGGGGCTGGACGACGATGCGGTGGTGGAGACCAACAGCATTATCGACGCACAGGGGGCCAGGCCGCTGGCGTTCGGCGCGCTGCCACCTGTGATGAACGGCCTGACCCAGCAGGTGAAGGCGTTTGAAAGATTGACCATTGAGGCGGCCATTCATGGCTGTCGCGACAGCGCGCTGCTGGCGCTGGTAGCAAACCCGCTGACCGGCAACGTAGCGGATGCACAAAGGCTGCTCGACGAGGTGCTCTCGATCAACCGCCAGTGGTTACCGCAGTTTACTTCACCTCATTCGCCTTCGGGGATCTGACCATGTCGCACTCCACGCTGATTGAACGTTTCGTTATGCCCGCGGCGCTGAAAATCGCCGGGCAAAAGCATGTGCTGTCGGTGCGTGACGGCATCATTCTCAATATGCCGTTTATGCTGATTGGGTCGTTTTTCCTGATCTTCGCCTATCTGCCGATCCCCGGCTATGCCGACATGATGACCGGCCTCTTTGGTGACGTCTGGCGCGACAAAATTCTCTATCCGGTGAAGGCGACCTACGACATCATGGCGCTGATCTCCAGCTTCGGCATCGCCTACCGGCTGGCGGAAAAGTACCGCACCCTCGATCCGCTGAGCGCCGGGGCGATGTCGCTGGTGGCCTTTATGATGACCATCCCCCAGCATACGTTGTTTGCACCGGTGAGCGGCGCGGCGGAGCAGATCGTTAAGGGGGTGATTCCGGTTAACCTGGTGGGCAGCCAGGGGCTGTTTGTGGCGATTGTCATTTCGCTGCTGTCGACCGAGATCTACCGTTTTGTCGCCAGCCGTAATCTGGTGATCCGCATGCCGGAAGGGGTACCCCCGGCGGTGGCGAAATCGTTTCTGGCGCTGATCCCCGGCTTTTGCGTGCTGGCGGTAGTGCTGGCGCTGCGTCTGGCGGTAGAGGCTTCGCCGTTTGGCGATATTAACAGCATGATCGCCACCATTATCGGCATTCCGATGCACCACGTCGGCGGCACGTTGCCGGGCATGATCGTCTCGGTGATTTTAATTGGCGTGCTCTGGACGCTCGGCCTGCACGGCGATGCGATCGTGCTAGTCTTTATCCAGCCGGTGTGGCTGTCAAATATGTCGGAAAACCTGACCGCGTTTCAGAACGGACAGCCGATCCCCCACATCATTACCCAGCAGTTTTACGACCTGTGGATAGCGCCTGGCGGTACCGGCGCGCTGCTGGGGCTGGTGATCTTTATGCTAATCCGCGCCCGCAGCCAGCAGATGAAACAGCTTGGCAAAATTGCCGCACCGGGGGCGCTGTTTAACATCAGCGAGCCGATGGTCTTCGGCATCCCGCTGGTGATGAACCCCTATTTCTTCCTGCCGTTTATCCTGACGCCGGTGCTGCTGGTTATCGTCTCCTATACCGCGATGGCGACCGGGCTGGTGGCTCCTCCTGCAGGGATTGCGCTGCCCTTTACCACCCCGATCTTTATCAGCGGCTACCTGGCGACCGGCGGGCACCTCTCCGGCACCATTTTGCAGGTCGTGAACCTGGGGATTTCGCTGGCGATTTACTATCCGTTCTTCCGCGCCTGGGATCGCCTGAAGGCGAAAGAGGAAAAAGCCTCGCAGGAGAGGGAGGCGGCGGCCGCCCTCAGCGAGGTGCCCGGCCCGTAGGCCAGCCCATACCGGCTATTGTTGTAGCCACCACACCGCTTCATACGGGCGCAGATTTATCGCGCCCGGTTTGTCGCAGGCGTCCGCATAGCTGCTGATAACCCTTTCCCACTCGCCGTCGACCTCTTCAGGCTGCCACTGCTGGCACTCGCCGCTGAGGTTCGCGGCGACAACCAGCGTCTGCCCCTGCCACTGGCGGCGGTAACACCACAGCGACGGGTGGTCGGGCAGCAGATCTTCGTAATCACCCCAGGTCAGCACCGGCAGGGTTTTACGCAGGCCGATGAGCGTCTGATAGGTGTAAAACACCGAATCCGGGTCATCCAGCGCCGTACCGACGTTAATCGTTTCATAGTTATCGCAGACGCCAATCCAGGGCTCACCCTCTGTAAAGCCCGCGTTGTGGGAGGCATCCCACTGCATCGGGGTGCGGCTGTTATCGCGGGATTTACTCGCCAGGATCGCCAGCAGCTCGTCGGCAGAGCGGCCCGTTGCCCGCAGTTCGGCGAACATATTCAGGCTTTCGACATCGCGGTAATCGGTGATGCGGCTGAAGTGCGGGTTGGTCATGCCAATCTCTTCACCCTGATAGATATAGGGCGTGCCCTGCATGCCGTGCAGTACCATAGCCAGCATTTTGGCCGCCGGCACGCGGTACTCCCCCTCATCGCCAAAGCGCGACACGATGCGCGGCTGATCGTGGTTACACCAGAACAGGGCGTTCCAGGCTTTGTTGTGCATCCCCTGCTGCCAGTGGCGGAACAGCGCTTTCAGCGCCACGAAATCCGGTTTCGCCAGCGTCCACTTCAGCCCGCCGGGATAGTCCACCTTCAGATGGTGGAAGTTAAAGGTCATGGACAGCTCGCGCCCGTCCAGCGCGGCATACTGCTGGCAATTTTCTAACGAGGTGGAGGACATTTCGCCCACCGTCATCAGGCCGCGCGGGATAAAGACGTCCCGGCTCATCTCCTGCAGATATTCATGGATGCGCGGCCCGTCGGTATAGAAGCGGCGGCCATCGCCGATGTTATCGTCAGGGAACGCCTGATTTTTGGAGATAACGTTGATTACGTCGAGACGCAGGCCATCCACGCCGCGATCGGCCCAGAATGCGCACACTTTTTTGACTTCGGCGCGCACTTCGGGATTTTCCCAGTTGAGATCCGCCTGTTCCGGGGCATAGAGGTGCAGATAGTACTGCCCGCTTTCGGCGTGCCAGCGCCAGGCGTTGCCGCCAAACTTGGAGCGCCAGTTGTTCGGCAATTGGTCCGGCGTGCCGTCGCGCCAGATATAGAACTCGCGGTACGGACTCTCTTTATTGAGCGACTCGCGGAACCACGCGTGCTGGGTGGAGGTGTGGTTAAACACCATATCCAGCACGATGCGGATGCCACGTTTATGGGCTTCGGCCACCAGCGCGTCGAAATCATCCAGGGTGCCGTAGGCCGGATCGATGGCGGTATAGTTCGCCACGTCGTAGCCGTTATCCACCTGCGGGGAGATATAGAACGGCGTCAGCCATATCGCGTCAATGCCGAGGGTTTTCAGATAATCGAGGCGCTGCGTCACGCCGCGCAGATCGCCGGTGCCGGAGCCGGTGGTGTCCTGAAAGGACTTCGGGTAGATCTGGTAAATAACGCCGTTTTGCCACCAGTGGGGAAGGGTAGTCATAATCTGTTCCTGCAAATGCGAAGGGGCGCAACTGCGCCCCGAAAAAGAGTTAAACAATCTGCAACGTGCCCTGACGGAATTTGCGGCGATAGACCACGGTGGTCAGTGCCATCGGGACGATAATCACCACCGCCATCGCCAGCGCAAACACCTGCCAGAAGTCCGGCTGAATAGAGAGGATGCCCGGCAGGCCGCCCACGCCAATCCCGTTGGCCATCACCCCGGAGAGGCCGCACAGCAGCCCCGCCAGGCCTGAGCCAATCATGGCGCAGAGCATCGGGAAGCGGTACTTCAGGTTAATGCCGTACATCGCCGGTTCGGTCACGCCGAGATAGGCGGAGATGGCCGCCGGCACCGAAATTTCACGTTCGTTATGCTTGCGGCTGACGATGATAATGCCGGTCACCGCCGAGGCCTGGGCAATGTTCGAGAGTGCAATCAGCGGCCACACCGGGGTGCCGCCCAGGCTCTGGATCATCTGCATATCGATCGCCAGGGTGGTCTGGTGGACGCCGGTGATCACCAGCGGGGCATAGAGGAAGCCAAAGAGCGCGGCACCCACCGGCGCGAAGCTGCCGGTTAACAGGTGGCGGACCGCGAAGGCGACGCCATCGCCAATCATGCGGCCAAAGGGACCGATAAAGGCGTGGGCGAGGAATACCGCCAGGATCAGCGAGCATACCGGCACCACCACCAGATAGAGGTAATCCGGCACGATGCGCTTCAGGCGGGTCTCAATAAAGCCCAGCGCCAGGCCAGCCAGCAGGGCTGGGATCACCTGTGCCTGGTAGCCCACTTTGGCGATGGTAAACAGGCCGAAGTTCCATACCTCTGGCACCTGCTGCCCCAGTAAGTAAGCGTTCATTAACTGCGGAGAGACCAGGGTCACGCCCAGCACAATACCGAGGATCGGCGTACCGCCTATTTTGCGCACCGCCGACCAGCAGATCCCCACCGGCAGATAGAAGAAGATCGCCTCGCCAATCAGCCACAGGAAGTCATAGATGCTTTGCAGCGCCGGGTACATCTGCGCCAGGGTCTTGCCATCGCTCATGGGCACATCGCCAATTACGTTGCGAAAGCCCAGAATCAGACCGCCGCTAATCAGCGCCGGCAGCAGCGGGAAGAAGATCTCCGCGAAGTGTGAAATGAGCTGTTCATGCCACTTCATGTTCTGGCGCGCCGCTCTTTTGGCCTGCTCTTTATCCGCCGACGAGTGGCCGGTGGTGGCCAGCAGCGCTTTGTAGTAATCGCCCACTTCGGTGCCGATCACCACCTGGAACTGTCCGGCGTTGGTAAAGCAACCTTTCACCATCGACAGCTCTTCAATGGCTTTGGGGTTGGCTTTGGCCGGATCGTTCAGCACGAAGCGCAGGCGGGTAATACAGTGGCTGACGGTGGCGATGTTGTCGCGCCCGCCTACCAGCACGATCAGCTGGTCGATATCGTTTTGTTTCACTTTACTCATCATGAATCCTCATGACACGGGGGTAGGGGAAGAACTGCACGCAAGGCTACTCCCGGCGCGATAAAACGAAAACGGGAACGTTCCCGAAATCTGGCGAAGATCACAATAAACCGTAACGGGAGGCTCAGGCGAGGGTGGCGGGAATGACGATTTTGCGCGGTTCGCTGCGCCCGTTGATCTGCTCAATAAGCTGCAGGGCGGCCTTGCGGCCGGAGTCGGCGTAGCCGGGATCGACGGTGATGATCTCCGGGTGCAGGAACTTCATCAGCGGGGTATTGCCCACGCTCGCCAGCTGGAGGTTGTCGATACGCTGCTCTTGTAAGTACTTACTCGCGCCTAGCGCCAGGGTATCGGTGGCGCAGACCAGCGCGGTGGTCTGCGGGGTGAGCACCGCGGCCACTTTTTCATAGCCTTGCTTCATCCCCAGGCCCGGCAGCGAGGCGACGGCGGGCAGCGCGTGTTGTCGGCAGAACGCGAGATAGGCCTCGTGGCGGCGCTGGCCGGTAGTGACATCGCTGTGGGGTACGCCGAGGTAGCTGATGTGGCGGTGGCCGCTCTCGTACAGGCGCTGCATCAGGGTGAGGATCGCCCCTTCGTCGTCGTAGCAGACCGAGGCAAAGCCCTCGATATCGCGCGCCAGCAGCACCAGCGAAGATTGCCACGGGGCGAGCATCTTCTCATCCAGCCCGGTAAAGCTAAACAGCACTACGCCGTCGACGTTACGGCGCTTCAGCATGCCGAGATGCTCTTCCACCATCTGCGCCGAGAACTTGCTCTCCATCATGATCGGGTCGTACCCCTGCTCGTAGAGCACCGGCAGCATGGTCTGTACCGCCAGGTTTTCGGACAAGGAATCGAGACGGGTGACGATGATCGCCACCACTTTATCGCTCTGTCCGCGCATGGCGCGCGCGGAGCGGGAAGGGGAGAAACCGTGCTTTTCCATCACCTCTTCCACGCGCTCGCGGGTACGCTGGCTGACACCGCTTTCGTTATTCAGCACTCGTGAAACGGTGGATTTGCCCACGCCGCTTAAGCGCGCGATGTCTTTGATGGTAAGGCGGTTCTGCATGCGTTAGTCCCTGTAATACGACGAAGAAGTGATCAATTAGCCTAATTCGGGCGTGTGGATCCGCAATGGGCAAAGTCTGGTTTACGTTTGGTTTAGCGCCCGGGGGCTATCATACCGCCCGACCTATCCTGCGCGGTATGGTTAAAACACGATACTGCGCGCCGACTGACGCTTTTTTCTTTACCGGAGGCTACATGGATCCCGATCCCGCCCCTCTCCCGCGACGGAGAGCCCTTTAATTCCGGTAAGCCAGTTCGCTGCCTTACCGGATGCGTAAGGCAGTGACGTCCCAGCACGTCCCTGCGTAAAACACACCGCTTTTCAGGCGCGGCTTTGTCCCGCCTGAAGAAAAACTGCGCCCGTTTTGACGGGTGCGGGGGACTGACTATGTTTAAAAATCTGACCCATATTCTCAGCCGTCTGAGCCGCCATCTGCCGCGCCGTCTGGTACAGCGCGACCCGATGGCCACCGGCAAAAATCTTACCGACGCCGCTATTCCGGCCTCCCTCTCGGCCCACTGCCTGCGGGTTGCCGCCATGGATGAACCGGCATTGTGGCGCGCCTTCGGCAGCCACCCGGAAGGGCTGAACGCCGCGGAAGTCGAGGCCGCCCGCGAAAAGCACGGCGAAAACCTCATTCCGGCGCAAAAACCGGCTCCCTGGTGGCAGCACCTGTGGCACTGCTACCGCAACCCGTTCAACCTGCTGCTGACCGTGCTGGGGATTATCTCTTACGCCACCGAAGATCTGTTTGCCGCCGGGGTGATTGCCCTGATGGTGGCCATCGCCACGCTGCTGAACTTTATCCAGGAGGCGCGCTCCACCAAAGCCGCCGACGCCCTGAAGGCGATGGTCAGCAACACCGCCACGGTGCTGCGGGTGGTGAACGAGAAAGGCGAAAGCGACTGGCGGGAGCTGCCCGTCGACCAGCTGGTGCCCGGCGACATCGTCAAGCTGGCGGCGGGGGATATGATCCCGGCCGACCTGCGCTTATTGCAGGCGCGGGATCTGTTTATTGCCCAGGCCTCCCTCACCGGTGAATCGCTGCCGGTAGAGAAGGTGGCCCACAGCCGCAACCCTCAGCAAAGCAATCCGCTGGAGTGCGATACCCTCTGCTTTATGGGCACCACGGTGGTGAGCGGCACCGCGCAGGCGATGGTGACCGCCACCGGCGGCAATACCTGGTTCGGCCAGCTGGCCGGGCGGGTGAGCGAGCAGGAGAGCGAGCCTAACGCCTTCCAGCAGGGGATTAGCCGCGTCAGCATGCTGCTGATCCGCTTTATGCTGGTGATGACCCCCATCGTGCTGCTGATTAACGGCTTCACCAAGGGCGACTGGTGGGAGGCGGCGCTGTTTGCCCTCTCCGTTGCCGTGGGGCTGAC
The DNA here is from genome assembly GCA_002469605.1 of Leclercia sp. UBA7405. Classification (GTDB taxonomy): domain Bacteria; phylum Pseudomonadota; class Gammaproteobacteria; order Enterobacterales; family Enterobacteriaceae; genus Enterobacter. The sequence goes on along the minus strand of DKMV01000322.1, from coordinate 28 downwards.
CCCCGAAATGCTGCCGATGATTGTCACC
>DKMV01000209.1:8399-8790 GCA_002469605.1 Leclercia sp. UBA7405 | reverse complement strand
GGAACCTCTCTTTTTATTATTCGGATTTTCCGCTCTCTCTGGCCCGCGTGTATGACATGGTGCCCATGGCGTTTGCCCCGTCCCGCGCCGGCATGATGCGTAACGAACCCTGGGAAACAGGTATAGACAGCAGCCTGCCGCGCCCGGTCTGGGAATGTGTTTTGCCTCTGGCGGAGCAGTTCTGGGATAGCGTAATGAGGGACGGGCGTATCGGTGAAGGTTTCCGCCAGATTGCGGCAGGGATGCGTGCCCGGACGGACGAGATAGCCGCATTAGTACAAAAGATGGCATAAAAAGAGCGCCCGCAAGGCGTTGCGCCAGCGGGCCCTGTTATTACCGCACCGCGCCGGCCATCCATGCCGACAGCTCCCTCAGCTCTGCCTCCTGCTCG
>DKMV01000209.1:2979-8156 GCA_002469605.1 Leclercia sp. UBA7405 | reverse complement strand
CTCAGCTCTGCCTCCTGCTCGGGGAAATCTTCGATCAATACTTCGCACGCCTGCTGCAACATATCCGCCCGGTAGAGCACGCCCTGTAAACGTGCCGCCAGGGCCTCCAGCGGCGCGGGGTTCAGGCTATCGGTAAAGACCTGGGTACGGGTGATATGTCCCTTCTCCACGTCAAAGTGCAGCTCCACGCCGCCCCAGGTAAAGCGCTCATCTAACAGATGGGAGAACGCCGGCGCCTGGCCGAAGTTCCACTCCCAGCTGCTCTGGCGGGCAAAGGTCTCGGCGAAGTTGGGCAGGTCCGGGGTTTTGTCCGGGGAGATCACTTCGGCCTCTACGCGCTCGCCATAATGGTCGAAAAAGGCCTCGCGAACCGCATCGCAGATCTGCTCATGGGTGATGCCCGGCAGCAGTTCCGTGAGGTTCGCCACGCGTCCGCGTACGGAGGTGATCCCTTTCGCCTGCAGCTTTTTCTTGTCCGGATTGAGGTAGTTTGCCAGACGGCTCAGGTCGGCATTCAGCAGCAGCGTACCGTGGTGGAAGCCGCGATCTTTGGTCTCGCGATAGGCAGAGCCGGAGACTTTGCGATCGCCTTCGGCGGTCTTCACCACCAGATCGTTGCGCCCGGAGGCCTCGGCCGTAACGCCGAGCGAATTCAGGGCATTAAGCACAATCGAGGTGGAGATGGTTTTATCGTACTCCGGTTTGCCGGCCATAAAGGTAAAGCAGGTATTGCCGAGATCGTGGAACACCGCGCCGCCGCCGCTGCTGCGACGCGCCAGGCGCACGTTGTCCTCTTCCATGCGCCGGGTGTTACACTCCTTCCAGGGGTTTTGCGCACGGCCAATGACCACCGTATCGGCATTGCGCCATAAAAAGAGCACGCGCTGGGTGGCGGGCATCTGGCGGAAGATGCACTCTTCCACCGCAAGGTTAAACCAGGGATCGTATGAGTCTGAGATAAGCAGGCGCAATGTAGACATGCAGATTTCCTTTCCTGTACGGGGTTTCGACTGTACCACTACTCTTTCTTTTCGCTCTCTTCTTCTTCCGGCACCGATTTACTGGCGGTAAGCAGGAACGGCGATTGCTGCCAGCGGGTGCGTTTGCCCTGCAGCAGGGTACGGGTCAGCACCACGCCAATCGCCAGCGAGAGCAGCAGCATCAGGCGCAGGATATTGGTGGTGTTATCCACCTGTTTGGCTTCGGTGGCCAGGGTGTGGGTGTCGAGCGTCAGGCGCAGATAGCCGAGCGGACCGTTTTTGCCCTGTACTGGCTCAACGATCTGCTGGTTAAAATAGCCGCCGGCTTTTTTGCCATCCAGGGCCAACCTGTCGCGCACCTCAACGTGCTCGCCCGAGCGGGCGACCAGTTCACCCTCTTCGTCATAGAGGCTGGCGTCCAGAATGCGGCTCTCTTCCGTAAGCAGATGCAGCACCTGCTTAATGCGTTTTTCGTCCGGCGTTTCGGTACGCATCAGCGGGGCGACGTTAAGCGCCACCTGACGCGCCAGGGTGCGGGCCAGCTCTTCAAGCTGCGGGTTGCGTTGCCGTTGATGGTTTTGGCTGAACCATGAGGCCCCCTGCATTAACGCCACTAAAAGGGCGAGACAGGAGAGGACAATCACGGCACGATGAAGCCGGAATTTCAGTTTTGCTCGAGCCATATTCCACCTGCTGAAAAATTTCGGCTTAATGTTGCCAGAAGTGATGGTTACAAGGTAGCCTCATGCGTTATTTTCACCCCCTGGATGATTCCCGGCGCGAACGATTTTACAGGAGCTTTAATGCCAAACATTACCTGGTGCGACCTGCCCAATGAAGTCCCTTTATGGCCTGGGCTGCCGCTCTCGTTAAGTGGTGATGAGGTAATGCCACTGGATTACCACGCTGGCCGTAGCGGCTGGCTGCTGTACGGACGCGGCCTGGATAAACAACAGCTGACCCAGTATCAAAGCAAGCTGGGCGCGGCAATGGTGATCGTTGCCGCCTGGTGCGTGGAAGATTACCAGGTGATCCGCCTGGCAGGTTCCCTGACCCAGCGCGCCACCCGTCTGGCGCATGATGCCGGGCTGGACGTTGCGCCGCTGGGTAAAATCCCGCATCTGAAAACGCCGGGGCTGCTGGTGATGGATATGGATTCAACCGCCATCCAGATCGAGTGTATCGACGAAATCGCCAAACTGGCCGGTACCGGCGAGATGGTGGCCGAGGTCACCGAACGCGCCATGCGCGGCGAGCTGGACTTCACCGCCAGCCTGAAACAGCGCGTCGCCACCCTGAAAGACGCCGATGCCAATATTCTGATGCAGGTGCGGGAAAAGCTGCCCCTGATGCCGGGCCTGACGCAGCTGGTACTGAAGCTGGAAACTCTCGGCTGGAAGGTGGCTATCGCCTCCGGCGGCTTTACCTTCTTTGCCGACCACCTGCGCGATAAGCTGCGCCTGGATGCGGTGGTGGCGAACGAGCTGGAGATCCGCGACGGCAAGCTCACCGGCCAGGTGATCGGCGATATCGTTGATGCCCAGTACAAGGCCAATACCCTGGTGCGGCTGGCCGATAAATATGAGATCCCGTTCGCGCAGACCGTCGCCATTGGCGATGGCGCCAACGATCTGCCAATGATTAAAGCAGCAGGGCTGGGCATTGCCTATCATGCCAAGCCGAAAGTTAATGAAAAGACGGAAGTTACTATCCGTCACGCTGACCTGATGGGGGTGTTCTGCATCCTCTCCGGCAGCCTGAACCAGAAATAAAGAGGTAAACCGTGGCGAAAGCTCCAAAACGCGCATTTGTCTGTAATGAATGTGGTGCGGATTATCCGCGCTGGCAGGGGCAGTGCAGCGCCTGCCATGCCTGGAACACCATCACCGAAGTGCGTGTGGCCGCTTCGCCAACCGTGGCCCGCAATGAGCGCCTGACGGGCTATGCGGGCAACGCCGGCGTCTCGAAAGTGCAAAAGCTCTCCGAGATAAGCCTGGAAGCCCTGCCGCGCTTCTCTACCGGTTTTAAAGAGTTCGACCGGGTGCTGGGCGGCGGCGTGGTGCCAGGCAGCGCCATCCTGATTGGCGGTAACCCGGGCGCCGGTAAATCGACCCTGCTGTTGCAAACCCTGTGCAAGCTGGGCGAACAGATGAAAACCCTGTACGTCACCGGGGAAGAGTCATTGCAGCAGGTGGCGATGCGCGCGCACCGTCTGGGCCTGCCGACCAATAACCTCAACATGCTGTCGGAAACCAGCATCGAGCAGATCTGCATGATTGCCGATGAAGAGCAGCCGAAGCTAATGGTGATCGACTCCATCCAGGTGATGCACATGGCGGACATCCAGTCCTCGCCGGGCAGCGTCGCCCAGGTGCGTGAAACCGCAGCTTACCTGACGCGCTTTGCCAAAACGCGCGGCGTAGCTATTGTGATGGTCGGCCACGTCACCAAAGATGGGGCGCTGGCCGGGCCGAAAGTGCTCGAACACTGCATCGACTGTTCGGTGCTGCTGGATGGCGACGCCGACTCCCGCTTCCGCACCCTGCGCAGCCATAAAAACCGCTTCGGTGCGGTGAACGAGCTGGGCGTCTTCGCCATGACCGAACAGGGTCTGCGTGAGGTGAGCAACCCCTCGGCTATCTTCTTAAGTCGTGGCGATGAAGTCACATCCGGCAGTTCGGTAATGGTGGTCTGGGAAGGCACCCGTCCGCTGCTGGTGGAGATCCAGGCGCTGGTGGATCACTCCATGATGGGTAACCCGCGCCGCGTGGCGGTGGGCCTCGAGCAAAACCGTCTGGCGATCCTGCTGGCCGTCCTGCACCGCCACGGCGGCCTGCAGATGGCGGATCAGGATGTCTTTGTGAACGTGGTAGGCGGCGTCAAAGTGACCGAAACCAGCGCCGACCTGGCGCTGCTGCTGGCGATGGTCTCCAGCCTGCGCGACCGCCCGCTGCCGCAGGACCTGGTGGTCTTTGGTGAAGTGGGGCTGGCCGGTGAGATCCGCCCGGTGCCGAGCGGCCAGGAGCGTATCTCCGAGGCGGCGAAACACGGCTTCCGCCGCGCCATCGTACCGGCGGCCAACGTGCCGAAAAAACTACCGGAAGGGATGAAGGTCTTTGGAGTGAAGAAACTGGCGGATGCGCTAAGTGTCTTTGACGACTTATAATTACCTATTCGATGATGCAGGAGGCACCGTAATTTATGTCGTCATTTGACTATATCAAGACCGCTATCCGCCAGAAGGGCTGCACTTTGCAGCAGGTGGCGGAGGCCAGCGGTATGACCAAAGGCTATCTGAGCCAACTGCTGAATGCCAAAATCAAAAGCCCCAGCGCGCAAAAGCTTGAAGCCCTGCACCGCTTCCTCGGGCTTGAATTCCCGCGTATGCAGAAAAACATCGGCGTGGTGTTTGGGAAATTTTATCCGCTGCATACCGGCCATATTTATCTGATTCAGCGCGCCTGTAGCCAGGTGGACGAGCTGCATATCATCATGGGCTACGACGATACGCGTGACCGCGAGCTGTTTGAGGCGAGCGCCATGTCCCAGCAGCCGACGGTTCCCGATCGCCTGCGCTGGCTGTTGCAGACCTTTAAGTACCAGAAAAATATCCGTATCCATGCCTTTAACGAAGAGGGGATGGAGCCCTATCCCCACGGCTGGGATGTCTGGAGCAACGGCATTAAGGCGTTTATGGAAGAGAAAGGGATCCAGCCGGACTGGATCTACACCTCTGAAGAGTCTGACGCCTCGCAGTATTTGCAGCATCTCGGGATCGAAACGGTGCTGATCGATCCGAAGCGCACCTTTATGAACATTAGCGGCGCGCAGATCCGCGAAAACCCGTTCCGCTACTGGGAGTATATTCCCACCGAAGTGAAGCCGTTTTTCGTGCGCACGGTGGCGATCCTGGGGGGCGAATCCAGCGGTAAATCGACCCTGGTGAACAAGCTGGCAAACATCTTTAACACCACCAGCGCCTGGGAGTACGGGCGGGATTACGTCTTTTCGCACCTCGGTGGCGACGAGATGGCGCTGCAGTATTCCGACTATGATAAGATTGCCCTCGGGCATGCCCAGTACATTGATTTTGCGGTGAAATACGCCAACAAGGTGGCGTTTATCGATACAGATTTCGTGACTACTCAGGCCTTCTGCAAAAAATACGAAGGGCGCGAGCACCCCTTTGTGCAGGCG
>DKMV01000209.1:0-2802 GCA_002469605.1 Leclercia sp. UBA7405 | reverse complement strand
CGTTTCCTGCGCTGCGTGGAGCTGGTGAAAGAGATGATGGGGGAGCAGGGCTAATTTTACCCCTAACCCTTGCCCCTTTGGGGCGAGGGTTCAAAGACGGCTCCGTACGATCCCCTCTCCCCTTTGGGGAGAGGGTTAGGGTGAGGGGGACAAACCTCTCAATACTCAACCACCACTTTCCCGCGCATATGGCCGTCCAGCACCTTGCGGTGCGCCTCCGTAATGCTCTCCACGCTCAGGCCATGCAGCGTTTCGCTAAGCGAGCTCTCCACTACGCCGTTATCCACCAGCTTCGCCACCTCGTTCAGGATCTCCCCCTGACGCGCCATGTCGGGGGTCTGGTACATGCTGCGGGAGTACATAAACTCCCAGTGCAGCGCGGCGGATTTGGATTTCAGCTTATCCTGGTTGAGCGGATGGGCATTCTCAACGATGGAGCAGATATGCCCCTGGGGTGCAATCAGCTCGCTGACCGCCTCCCAGTGGCCGTCGGTATCGTTAAGAATAAAAATGTAATCGACAAATTTAATCCCGTGCTTCGCCAGTTCTCCCTGCAGATCGCGATAGTTCACCACCAGATCCGCACCGCGATCGCGGCACCAGCGGGCAGAATCCTCCCGGGAGGCGGTAGCGATCACTTTCACCTTGCTGTTGTGTTTTGCAAAGGGGATCGCCAGCGATCCCACCCCGCCCGCGCCGCCGACGATCAACAGCGTTTTATCGGATCCCGCCTCCTGAATATTCAGCCGCTCGAACAGCCCTTCCCAGGCCGTTAATGCGGTGAGGGGCAGGGCGGCCGCAGCGGCCCACCCCAGGGTGGCGGGCTTGTGCCCGACGATGCGGGCGTCAATCAGTTGGTGGGTGGTGTTACTGCCGGGACGGGTGATATCCCCCGCGTACCACACCTCGTCGCCAGCTTTAAAGCCGGTGACGCCAGCGCCCGTGGCCTTAACGATGCCGCTGGCATCCCAGCCAAGAACGCGCGGCGCTTGCAGGCCGCTTTTAGCGATCCCGGCGTGCACTTTGGTATCCACCGGGTTAATGGAGACGGCTTTCACCTCCACCAGCAGATCGTGCTCGCCGGGCTGCGGCATCGGCTGGTCGATCTCAATGAAAGTGGCAGGATCGGCAGGGTTAACTGCAATGGCTTTAACTGACATGGTGAGCTCCTCAATGGAATAGCTTTTGTTGAGGCTAGTCTAATTAACGGTCAGTTGCGTGATAAGATGGACAATCAAGAACGAAGTGTTCGCACTGGATGAACAATCATGTTTAAACAGCTACAGGATATGGCGCTGTTTGCGCTGGTGGCGGAGCTGGGCAGCTTTACCGCCGCGGCGCAAAAGGCTGGTTTGCCTAAATCAAGCGTCAGCAAGCGTATCAGTCAGCTTGAGCAGCAGCTGGGCATCCGCCTGCTGAACCGCACCACCCGCAGGCTGAACCTGACCTTTGCCGGGGAGCACTACCTGGTGCACTGCCGGGAGATGCTGGCGGCCAGCGAAAGGGCGGAGTACGCCATTCAGCGGCTGCGGGATAACCCCAGCGGACGGCTGCGCATCACCTCGCCGGCGGGGATTGGCGCCACGCTGCTGGCGCGCCTGAACGCCGAGTTTCAGCGCCGTTATCCGGATGTCTCGCTGGACGTCTGCATCTCTGACGACGTGCTGGATCTGGTGGCCGCCGGCTTCGACGTGGCGCTGCGCACCGGCAAACCGCAGGATTCGTCACTGATTGGCCGTATGATTGGCCATTGTCCGCGCTATCTGCTGGCTTCTCCCGGCTATCTGGCGCAGTTTGCGCCGCTGGAACATCCGCGCCAGCTGGTGGCGCACCGCTGCATTTCCCATAAAGCCTGGGCCGAATGGCTGCTGCAATGCGGGAGCGAGGATTATCGCTTTCTGCCGGACAATGCCCATCTTACGGACAACCTGGTCTACGCCCGGGAAGCGGCCGAGGCAGGGGCGGGGATCACCTTACTGCCAGCGTTTTTGCTGGAAGAACGGATAGAGAAGGGGACGCTGGTGCCGGTGCTGCCAGCGTGGAGCATCGAGGGGAATGAGCTTTGGCTGGCTTACCCGAGCCGCAAGCTAAACTCGCCTGCCCTGATGAGCTATATCGACTTTGCCATGCAGTTTGATGAGGTGAAGCGTTATTACGTGGGAGGGTGAGGAATACTACAAACGGCACCGTAATGTCCCCTCTCCCCCTTGGGGAGAGGGTTAGGGTGAGGGGAACAAGGGCCACTGAAGCTGCTTTTAGCTCTGCTTTGTGCGGTCTGATGCCCTCACCCCGGCCCTCTCCCACAGGGAGAGGGTGCAGACACTAAAAAAGGCAACTGGCGTTGCCTTTTTGCTTTTACCTTGCCTCACCCCGGCCCTCTCCCACAGGGAGAGGGAGCAAACACTAAAAAAGGCAACTGGCGTTGCCTTTTTGCTTTTACCTTGCCTCACCCTGACCCTCTCCCACGGGGAGAGGGAACAAACATAAAAAAACCCGCCGAGGCGGGTTTTTGCTTTTACTTCGCAATACGCTTGTACTTGATACGCTTCGGCTCCAGCGCATCGGCGCCCAGCGTGCGTTTCTTGTACTCTTCGTATTCGGTGAAGTTACCTTCGAAGAACTCCACCTTACCTTCATCCTGGTAGTCCAGAATGTGGGTGGCGATACGGTCCAGGAACCAGCGGTCGTGCGAGATAACCATCGCGCAGCCCGGGAACTCCAGAAGGGCGTTTTCCAGCGCGCGCAGGGTTTCGATATCCAGGTCGTTGGTCGGTTCATCGAGCAGCAGAACGTTACCGCCAA
>DKMV01000211.1 GCA_002469605.1 Leclercia sp. UBA7405 | reverse complement strand
AGAGGGTTAGGGTGAGGGGAAGCAGCGTACTCTAGTAAAGCGTCTTCTGCGGCGGTCCGGCAAACTTCAGGGCACCGATCTGCCCCATCCGCACCTCCACCACCGACGGCCCCGGCATCGCCAGCGCTTCGGTCATCACCGCGTCAAAGTCCTCCGCCCGCTCAACGCTCCAGGCCTGCAGGCCAATCGCCTGTGCCAGTAGGGTAAAGTCCGGCGTATGCAGCTCGTTGTAATACTGGCGACCGCCAAAATATTTATCCTGGATGCCGCGCATCACGCCGTAGCCGCCGTCGTTCATCACCAGCAGGGTGACGTTGGCCTTCTCCTGAGCAAGGGTCGCCAGCTCGCCCAGATTGAGGCTCAGCCCGCCGTCGCCCACCAGACCCACCACTTTGCGCTGCGGGTTGGCTATTGCGGTGCCAATCGCCATCGGCAGACCCATGCCGATCGCCCCCGCCAGGGAGTGAATGTTCATAAGCGGCCCGCTGGCGCGGAACAGGCGGCTGCCCCACAGGCTGCCGGAGACCGTGATATCGCGCACCAGCAGGCCATCCTGCGGCAGGGCTTTCTCAATGGCGTCGTTAAGCTTCGCGTAAGCGCCGCACTGCTCGCGCAGCCCCTGCTCTGCTTCGGCTACCGCCTGCTGCACCCGTGCATCCCACTGGGCGCTGCCCCACTCGCGCCCCTGCGCTTTATCCGCCAGGGCATTCAGCAGCGCGGCGCAGTCGGCAACCAGGGTGTTATTCATCAGATAGTTACGGCTTGCCGCCGCCGGGTCGATATCAATCTGTACCCGCGGATGGGGCAGCTCCAGCGTCCAGGAGCGGGTCTCGTTGCTGCGCAGGCGCGAGCCCGCCACCAGCGTAAAGTCGCAGCGGGAAATTATCGCCTCAACCGACGGCGAGTTATGGAATGCCCGCAGGCTGGCGCGATGGCTATCCGGCAGCACGCCGCGCGCGTGGGTGCTGGAGATAACGGTGATGCCCGCATCCGCCAGGCGCCTCACCGCCGCTGCACTCCCCAGCGCCCCGCCGCCCAGCCACAGCAGGGGCTGTTTTGCCTGCTTAAGCTGCGCCCAGAGCGCGTCCACCACCCCGGCATCCACTGCGGCAGCCGGCGCCGGTTTCACCGCCGCGGTCACCAGCGACAGAGGAATTTTCGCGCTCTGAATATCAATCGGAATCTCGACAGAAACCGGCCCGCACGGCGGCGTCTGCGCCTCCTGAATGGCTTTGTGCAGGATAGCTATCGCCTGGCCGGCGTTGCTGATGCGATACGCCCGTTTGGAGCTGGCCTTCAGGAAGCTGAGCTGATCGCGGGTTTCATGGATAAAGCCGGTATCGGCGTCCAGCCAGGCCTTCTCTACCTGCCCGGTCAGATGCAGCAGCGGGGTACTGGCGTTCATCGCCTCCACCAGCGCACCCACCGCGTTGCCCGCTCCGGCACCGGTGCTGGTCAGCGCCACGCCGAGGCCGGAAAAACGCCCGTGAGCATCAGCCATGGTGACGGACCCTGCCTCGCCGCGGGCAGGCACAAAGCGGATATTTTCCCGCTGCCCCACCGCATCGGCGATAGGCAGGTTGTGAATGGAGATGACGCCGTAGATGGCCTCAACCTGATACTGCTCCAGCGTTCTGGCGATGGCGTCGCCGACGGTTATCATTTCGCTCATTACTCACCCTTTTCTCAGTCGCACCAGTGGTTGACGCTGTTACCCGTCGCCAGATAAATGCTCTTTTGTTGCATCCAGGCTTTCAGCCCCTGAATGCCCTTTTCGCGGCCCAGACCGCTCTCTTTAAAGCCCCCGAACGGGGTCGAAATGGCAAACACCTTGTAGGTGTTGATCCAGACGGTGCCCGCCTCCAGCTGCTCGCTTAAGCGCAGGGCGCGGCCGGTATCCCGCGTCCAGATCCCCGCCGCCAGGCCGTACACCGAGTCGTTGGCCTCGCGGATAAGCGACGCCTCATCGTTAAAGGGCATGGCCACCAGCACCGGGCCGAAGATCTCCTCCTGGCAGGCGCGGGCGCTGTTGCTCAGCCCCTCAATAATGGTCGGCTGGAAGAAGCTGCCGTTTGCCAGCTCGGGATCGGCCGGAGCCTCCCCGCCGCACAGCACCCGCCCGCCTTCGCGCTGCGCCAGCGCCACGTAGGCCATCACGCTCTGGCGATGCTTCTCGTTGATAAGTGGCCCCAGGTGGGTACCCGGCGTGAAGGGATGGCCGACCCGCAGGCCGCGCGTTAATTCCAGCAGCCGCGCCATCAGCGGGGCATAGATACTCTGATGAATAAAGAGGCGCGAACCGGCGATGCACGCCTGCCCCGCCGAGCTGAAGATGCCGTAGCAGATCCCGCGCGCCGCCTGCTCAATATCGGCGTCTTCCAGCACGATGGTCGGGGATTTCCCCCCCAGCTCCAGCGAGGCCGGGATCAGTTTTTCTGCCGCCACGTGGGCGAGATGGCGGCCGGTGGTGGTCCCGCCGGTAAAGGAGATTTTGCGCACCCGGGGGTGGCGGGCCAGCGCATCGCCAATCACCGAGCCCTTGCCCGGCAGCACGCTCAGCAGCCCGGCGGGCAGGCCGGCCTGCTCAAAAATACGCGCCAGCTCCAGCGCCATCAGCGGCGTGGCTTCGGCAGGTTTAAGCACCACCGCATTACCGGCGGCAATGGCCGGGGCCACTTTCTGCATTTCGCTGGCGATCGGCGAGTTCCAGGGGGTAATGGCCGCCACCACGCCGAGGGGCTCGTAGCGGCTGAGCGTCAGCAAATCCGCCTGGCGCGGGGTGGGCAGCTCGCCCTCCAGCAGCTCGCAGGCGGCGGCAAAATAGCGCGCAGTGCCCGCGGCGCTCATCACCAGGCCGCGCGCTTCCGCCAGCGGTTTGCCGTTATCGCGGCTCTGCATCTGCGCCAGCTCGTCAACGCGGGCTTCAATCAGATCCGCTACTTTGTGCAGGATCTTTGCGCGCATATGCGGCAGGCTGTTGCGCCATGCCGGGGTACGCCAGGCGCGCTCCCCGGCCTCGATGGCCTCGTCCAGATCCTCAAGGCTCGCGGCATGCAGGCTGGCGTTAAGCGAGCCGTCGGCGGGAAAATGGCTCTGCATCGCCTCGCCGCGCCCCTCTCGCCACTGACCGCCAATAAAAATCTTCAGATCGTTCATCGACGCTCCTCAGGCCAGTTCGCGGCAGGCGCGCACCGCGCTGAGTGCCGCCAGGGTGGAGGTTTTCGGATTAGCGGCAAGGGGCAGCCCGCTCAGCTCCAGGTGGAACTCGCCAAACAGCCCTTCGACGTGCAGGGTATGGGTATTCCGCTTTGTGGCCGGATCGACCATCAACTGCACGCGGGTCTCATCCATGCCCACGCCGCCCAGCGCCACGGTTGCCGCCACGTTGGCGTTGGCCGGGAAGAGGCGTGCCGCCTCGCGGGCGCTGCCCTCAAAGAAAATCTGCGCCTCGGAGACGGCATTAAGATCGATAAGCTGCTCGGCGTAGCTGCCGCGCCAGCTGGCCGGGCTTTTGCGCGACCGGTAGGTGACGCGCTCCAGGCCACCCTCCTTCGCCGCTGCCAGGCCGTCGATGCCGGCTACCGCACCGGAGAGCAGGGTCAGCTTGCCGCCAGCATTCAGCAGGCGCTGTTCCAGCGCGCTGTCGGCCAGCGCCCCGGTGGAGATCACTGCCAGATGCCAGCCGCGGCCTAAAATCGCTTCGCCAAACTCGGCCACCGCCTGCTGGCTGGCGCATTCGAGCACCAGATCCGGGGTGTCGGTGCAGGCCATCGGAGAGGTCAGCGCCGCCACCGCATCGCCAAACTGCTTATAAATCGCCGCGTGGTGAGATTCACGCGCCACGATCCAGCCGATAGCGACACCGGCAGGCAGGCGCTCAATTACCGCCTGCGCCATGGCGCCAAAACCAATTAACATGATTTTTTTCATGATGCGTCCTTACAGATGGCGGCTGAAGCCGCCGGAAACGTCCAGCGCGGCGCCGGTGGTAAAAGAGGCCAGCGGCGAGGCGAGGAACAGCAGCGCCCGGGCGGGCTCCTGCGGTTTGCCAAGTCGACCCATCGGAATGCCGCGTTTGCGGGCGATCTCTGCCGTCCACTCAGGCCAGCTCTGGTTTTTATCCGCCCGGCTCTCAAAGCGGCGCTGCCACTGGCCGGACTCCACCATGCCAAGCAGAATCGAGTTAACGCGAATGCCTTTGCCCACCAACTCTTTCGAGAGCGTGAGCGTCATATTGAGCAGCGCCGCACGGGCGGCGGAGGTGGCAATCATGTGCTCCTCCGGCTGCAGCGCCAGCAGGGAGTTCACGCAGGTAATGGAGGCGATGTCCGACTGCTCCAGCAGCGGCTGAAATGCCTGCACCGGGTTAATCACACCAAAGAGCTTCAGCCCGGCTTCGTTTAGCCACGCCTCGCGTGGGGTGTCGTGGAAGTGCGCCACATAGCCCTGGCCGGCGTTATTGATTAACAGATCCGCCGCGCCAAACCGCCCCTGCACCGCATCGGCGAAGGCCTGGACCTCCTCGGGGTTCAGCACGTCGCAGCGGTACGAGAAGATCTCCCCCTGCGGATAGTCGTTTTGCAGCGCCGCATGGGCGCTGGCGAGCCGGTCCGGGTTACGGCCGCAGAAGGCGACCTTCGCCCCTTCCCCCAGCAGCAGGCGCAGGGTTTCAAAGCCAATCCCGGAAGAGCCGCCGGTGACCACCGCGACGCGTCCCTCAATTTGTGCATTCATCGCGCACCTCTTCGTTTATGCGTAAAAGCTGTTGGTTAAAAAAGGCGTCGTTGTCGAGATAGCTGGCGTGCCCGGCCTGCGGAATAGTGATAAAGGGCATGGCGTAGCGCACCGCCAGCCCGGCCACGCGTTCCGGCTGGGTGATGGCATCCTGCGCGCCGCACCAGACCTCAAATTTGCCGCGCCAGGGCTTCAGCCAGCCGTGAATATCGTCGTGGGCCAGCATCCAGGCGGCGGCGAGATAGCCTTCGGCGCGCAGCCGGCGCATGCCCGCCGCCACGGTGGCGATATCCTCCGGCCGCGCGCCGGGGCGCAGCAGGCTGGCGGCCCGGGTCTGGGCCAGGATCTCGCCCCCCAGCGCTATCTGCTGCTCCCGGCTGCGCCAGATCTGTTCGCGCTGCTCCGGCGCCGCCTGGCCGTAGCCCTGGGCAGCGTCCGCCAGCACCATGTGCAGCACGCGCTGCGGGAATTTCGCCGCAAAGGCGCAGGCTACCAGCGCGCCAAGCGAGTGGCCGACGATGACCGCCTGCCAGACGCCCGCCCGGTCGAGCATCGCCGCCAGCGCGTCGGCGTAGTCGCCGGCGTTGGCCCGCTCTACCGCCAGCGCCGGGCTGTCGCCATAGCCGGGCATGTCCCACGCCAGCACGCGATAACCGTCCAGCGCCATCTGTTTATGCCAGGAGGCGGCGCCGGAGCTGATGCCGTGCAGCAGCACCAGCGGCGTGCCGCTCCCCTGTTCACGAAATTCCGTCATGGTGCCCCCTTAGCTCCGCTTCACTTTCGAGAGCGGATGATCGGCTGGATAGGTCGGGATCTCCGGCTTGTTGGTGCCGAGCATGACGCACATCAGCGCCTCCTCTTCGCCGTGGTTAAACAGCCCGCGGTAGATGCCCGGCGGGACGGAGATCAGGTCGCGCTCGCGCAGCACGGTTTCGGTATAGTTGTCGCCGTCCTGGATCATTAGGGTGATCTGCCCTTTCAGCATGAAGAACACCTCTTCTACGTCGTCGTGCAGGTGCAGCGGCCCTTCGCATTTTGAGGGCAGCACCATGGTGGAGAAGGTGAAGTGCTCGGCCTGCACGGTGTTGGTGTCGTTGGCCACGCCGGTGGCGCCGGTACCGATGTAGCGCATCTGGGCGCGACGGTATTTCGGGTCGAAATCGGCCTGGAACTTCAGCGCATTCCAGTCATATTTGCGCCCTTCAAAGCGCGCCACACGCGATTCGATCCACTCTTCCATGGTCAGATGGTCAGGTTTAATGCCCGGTTTTGCAGTTACGGTTGAATCAGTCATTACGCTCTCCTCAGTAACGTCTCAGCAGCGGCAGTAACAGAAGGCAACCCACCGCCGCCATCACCGCCAGAAAAATCAGCCCGGAATCCATGCTATGGGTGAAGGCGATCAGCGCCCCCATCACCGCCGGCGACAGCGCGCCTGCAAAGTTTCCCAGCCCGTTGAAAATGCCCCCCGCCGTGGCGCTCACCCGGAGATGGGTAGCCTTGGCCAGCAGGGCGAAGATGTTGGGGGCGCCCGTTCCCCACATAAAGGTGCTGAAGCTCATGGCGGCGATAACGGCAAGCGGCGTATCAAGCTGCATTACCGCCGCCAGCCCCAGCGCCGCCCCGGCCATGGAGATAAAACAGGCCGCGGCGCGTTTATCGAGCCGGTCCGAGAGCCAGGCGCCAATCACCTCGCCCGCCAGCATGGCGATAAAGGGCATCGACGAGAGCCAGCCCGCGTGCTCCAGGTGAATGCCTTTGCCCTTAATCAGGTAGCCCGGCAGCCAGCCGTTGATGCCCCACAGATAGGTGAGAAAGGCGATGTTAAAGATGCAGATGATCCAGAAGTGCGGGCTGACAAACAGCTCGCGCCGGGCCGCACGCCGCTCATCCTGCGAGGCCTGGGTGGTGGCCGGTTTCGCATCCAGCCGGATCCCGCGCAGGCCGATACGCACAAAGATCAGGACCGGTACGGTGAGCATCGCCATCACAAAGAAGGTGCTCTGCCAGCCGAAGGTATTCAGCAGCCAGAGGGAGAGCGGAAAGCCGATGGCCGCGCCAACGGGCGTACCGAGCAGCCACAGCATGGTGGCCCGCGCCTGCAGATGCTGCGGGAAATTGTGGCGCACGATGGCGAACGCCAGCGGGAACAGCGGCCCCTCCGCCACTCCCAGCAGGATGCGCAGGACGATCATCAGGGTGTAGTTATGGGTGAAGCCCATCGCCACCATCAGCACGCACCACACCGCCATCATCCCGGTGAGCAGGCGCAGAGGGGCGATCTTATCCCCCAGCCCGCTTAAAAAGACTGAGGAGAAGCCGTAGCTCAGCAGGAAGGCGCTCATCAAAATGCCGAGGCGCGTGGTATCAAAATCGATGCCCATCGCCTGCTGGAAATGGCCGTCGGAAAAGAGCGCGGCAATACTGATTTTGTCGAAAAACGCCAGCAGCACGCAGGCCAGCAGCGACAGCGGAATGGCCCAGCGTACCGCTTTTTCGGGCGTGCGGACGCCCTCGCCGCTGGCCTCTGAAGGCGCGGCGTTGGTCTCTAATGTGGTCATCTCTCCCCCTGTGGGTGGGCGTTAGCTATCGCAGTGACATCAGTGAAAAGGTCGGATCGGCGAGCGGCACGTCGGATAAATCGCGTCCGTTCGCCATCCAGCGTTTTGCCAGCTTGACGGTACGCGCATCGTTAAAGGCCACCAGCTGGGTTAATCGCCCGTTATCGTCCAGCGAGAAGTACAGCGCGTTGTCGCGCACGATGGTTTTGCTGCCCGGCTGCGGAATACCGAGGATCTGAATATTGTGCTGGTATTGATCCGACCAGAGCCAGGGCGCTTCGTCGTAGCCCGGCGCCTGCGGATCCAGCATTGCTCTGGCCGTCGCCACCGCCTGGTTCTGGGCAAAGGCCCAGGACTGAATGCACAGACCGTAGTGATGGTGCTGGGCCACGTCACCGGCGGCAAAGATAAAGGGATCCGAGGTGCGGCCCTGGGCATCCACCACGATCCCGCGTTCGGTACGCAGCCCCGCCTCCCGGGCCAGCTCGAGATTAAGATCGACGCCGATCCCTACCACCACCGCGTCGAAGGTTTCCCGTCTGCCGTCGCAGTGGATCGCCGGCAGGCCGCCGTCGTCTTCCAGCTCCAGCGCGCCGCAGCCGGTGCGGATCCCTACGCCCTGCTCCCGGTGCAGGCTTTCCAGCCGCTGAGAAACCTCAGCGCTTACCGAGCGCATGCAGAGGGCCGGCTGCTGCTCGAAGAGGGTAACCGCCACGCCGCTTTTGCGCGCCGAGGCGGCAATTTCGAGGCCGATCCAGCCGCCGCCGATAATCGCCAGGCTTTTACTCTCCGCCAGGCGGCTTTTCAGACGTCGGGCGTCGTGCCAGTGGCGCAGGGTGTAAACCTGTGGATGCGCGGCCCACGCCTGCCCCGGCAGGCGCGCCCGCCCTCCGGTAGCAATCAAAAGAATGTTGTAACTAATCTGCTCGCCGTTGCTCAACACCACCTTTTTCGCGTCGCGATCGATCTGCTCCGCGCGCAGGGGCCGGTGCCAGGTCAGGTTGAGCGCCTGCTGCGCCTCTTCGGTAAAGAGCCTTGGGAGCGAGGCATCGGGCTCCAGCAGCGCGGCTTTGGAGAGCGGCGGGCGCTCGTAAAAATCCCAGGCCTCTTCCGCGACTATGGCAATCTCGCCGTCAAAGCCCTGGTCACGCAGGGTTTTCGCCGCCCAGCCGCCCGCCTGGCCGCCGCCGATAATCACAATGCGCGAGGTCATACCGCCTCCGGCTTCTTCTGCTGGCGGCGGGTGTCGTGGTCAATCCCCCCTTCCACCGCCCATTCGGTAAAGGAGACCAGGGAGTGCTCCAGCTCGCGCGGCTGCCAGTTTTCGGTCAGGTAGTCGTCGTTGGTGTAGTACTCAAAGGCGCCGCCGGTCGGGCTGTTGACGTACCAGAAGTAGGCCGACGACACCGGATGGCGGCCCGGCCCGATAAAGGTGCTCCAGGCGTTTTTGTTCATCGCAATGCCGCCGCCGATCACTTCGTGGATGTCGCGCACGGTAAAGGCCACGTGGTTGAGGCCACGCTTGCGGTTGGGCAGTTGCAGTAAAAAGAGGTTGTGATGGCCGCCGCGCACGCCGCAGCGCAGGAACACCGCCCGGTTGACGTAGCGGTCGGAGACCTGGAAGCCGAGCACCTCGCGGTAGAATTTTTCTACCGCCGCCAGCTCCTCCACGAAGAAGACCACGTGGCCGACGTTGATCGGCTGGGCGCGATCGTACACCGGGCTGGGGGTGTCGATCCGGCGGGCATCGCCCCACTGGTTGATTGGCTCGACGTTCAGCTCGACCTCCGTCTGCTGGCTTACCTGCACCCGCAGGGTCATGCCGTTCGGATCGATGCACTCCAGCGCGTCGCCCACTTCACGAAAACCGGGCTGCTGCGCCAGCTTCGGGCGCAGCGCGTCAAGATCGTGCTGGGTCGCCACCGCCCAGGACATACGGCGCAGGGTGTTGCCCGCTTCAAAGGCCGGCGGCAATTCCGGGCTGTCGATGGGGTTCAGCTCCACGCGCGCGCCGCTTAAGGTGGTAAAACGCTGGCCGCTGGCATCGCCCGTCAGGCCAAAATCACGCATAAATTTGGCGCAGTGCGTCAGGTTCTCAACGCCAAATTCCAGCTTCTCAATTCCGGTTACACTCATGATTCGTTGCCTCGTTTAGCCCGATTCGGGCGTAAAACATGCCCGACGCAGTTAAGCGCCTGACGTTAACTCACTGATTTAACTGGCCTGCGACAGATACCCTAAGAAGCCAGAAATTTTATCCGCCGCCAGGCGAACGTCGTTTTGCAGACGCTCCCGATCGCTCTGCGGGATCTCCTCGGACGGCACCAGAATGCTCACCACCGCCGCCACGCGATGGCTGCGGTCATACACCGGGTAGACAATGGAGGAGATGCCGTGGCGGAAGAAGGATTCGCCAATGACATAGCCACGGGCTTTGTCCTGCTGCACCATCTGCCACAGGGCCTCGCGGTCGTGAAGCTGGCCCGGCGTGTTGCCCGGCAGGCTCTCGTGGGGGAAGAGCTGTTCGAACTCCGGGCGCGACACGTCGGTGAGCAGCATGCGGCCTAGCGAGGTGCAGTGCACCGGCAGACGGGTGCCGATGCTGACCTGATTAATGCGTGACCCGGCGGCGCTGACCCGGGCGATATAGATGATGTCGCGCCCGTCGCGGATCGCCAGATGACTGCTGCACTGGCTCAGGTCGCGCAGCTGCTCGATAACCGGCTGGCCCACCTGCGCCACGTCCAGCGAGGCGATGTACTCAAAGCCCAGGCGCAGCACGTTCATCCCGAGCGAAAAGGTGTTGGTGCGGGTGTTACGCTCCAGAAAGCCCATATACTCCAGGGTCTGCACCACGCGGTAGGCGGTGGCTTTTGGCATATCCACCAGCCGGTGCAGCTCGGCAAAGGTCAGTTCGCGGTGCTGCTCGCCAAAGGCCAGCAGCAGCTGTAAACCGCGCTCCAGCCCCGGCACCAGGTACTTCACTTCCTGAACCTTTGTCATACTTGCCTCACCCTTAGTTAAAGACAAAACCGCCGTTGACCGGAATCAGTTGCCCGGTAATAAACCGCGACAGATCGCTTAACAGCCATACCACGCTGCCGGTCACGTCCTCCGGCTGCTGGGCACCCGCCAGCGCGCGGCCGTTTTCATAGAGCTGATGGCGCTCGGCGGGCACATATTCGGTTGCCTCGACGCGGGTTAACCCCGGCGCGATGGCGTTAATGCGAATGCGTTTTTCACCCAGCTCCCGCGCCATTGAGCGGGTCATAGCGATCACTGCGCCCTTGCTGGCCACGTAGGCCATCAGGCGCGGCGCGCCCCACAGGGCGGTGTCGGAGGCGACGTTGACGATCCCCGCCCCCTCACGCAGCAGCGGCACCGCGGCGCGGGTCACCAGCCAGGTGCCTTTAACGTTGACGCGCATTACCCGATCCCAGAGATCCGGATCGTAATCGAGCATGTCTTTACCACCCACGCCGGTGGCCATGGCGGCGTTATTGACCAGCCCGTCGATTTTTCCCTGCCCGCCAATGGCGCTGAACGTCTCTGCAATAGAGTGGGGATCGGCCAGATCGATAGCGTAAGATTCGATCGCATACCCCTGTTCGCTCAGGCCGTGGGCGCTTTCGGCGAGCTCCCCTTTGAGGATGTCGCACATCACCACCGCGGCCCCCTGCTCTGCGCAGGCTTTGGCAAAGTGATAGCCCAGCCCGCGCGCGGCGCCGGTCACCACGATGCGCTTGCCGCTCAGCAGCCCGTTCATCACGCGGCCCCCTGCTGTGCTTCGCGGGCGGCGAGCTGCTCTTTGGCGGCCTTTTGCATCATGCGGCGCAGGCGGGAGAGACCAACGTCGTGCTGATAGAGGTACTCGTGATCCCGGGCGTTCGGCGCCAGGCTTTCGAGCACCACGCGATCCTGCTCCAGCACTTCCCAGTGCAGTTTTTCCAGACGGTTGCGGTACATAAAGCGCCACATATCGCGCTGCCAGCCCTGCACGCGGCGGATGCGCCAGAAGAAGACCCGGCAGTTGTCGTTATCTTCCGGCACCACCATGCCAACGATGAAGAAGTGGCCGCCCGGCCCGAAGCGCTTTTTATAAGGGATAGAGAGGCGCATCCAGTAAGTGCCGCTGTTGCCCAGCTCCACCCAGTCGAAGTTGATCCCGCTCTGCCCCTTCTTCTCGAAGATAAAGCCGGTTTTGGTCGGTTGCAGCACCATGTCGGCCTTGCGATCCCCTTCCGCCATGGAGTGGGACGACGAGTGCAGGTAGGTGCCGTGCATCGGATCCATGACGTTTTCCAGCGCGTACTGGTAGTTGCACTGCCAGCCGGCGGTGCAGAGGAAATTGCTGTAGTTTTCGCTGTCGGCGAGCTCATCCGGGAAGCTCAGCTCGTCCGGCTGCTGTTCGGCGGTGACGCCAAACCAGAGGAAGATGGCGCCGTGGGCCTCCTGCACGTTGTAGCTGCGCACGCACTGCTGGCCCACCAGCGGACATTTGTCTACCGCGGGCACATCTTTCACTTCGCCGTTGCCTGCCACCTCCACGCCGTGATACCAGCAGGCGATGCGGTCGCCCAGGTTCCAGCCCATCGACAGGCGCGCGCCGCGGTGCGGGCAGCGGTCTTCCAGGGCCTGTACCTGGCCGTCTTTGTTACGCCAGACCACAATCTGCTCGCCCAGGCGGGTAATGCCCACCGGCGCGGACTGCACCTCCCAGCTCGCCAGTACCGGATACCAGAGGCCGCGCAGGCCTTTATCAAGATAGCTTTGTACGCTTGTTGTCATTCCCCTGCCCTCAGTAACCGTTAACCTGTAAAAATGCCCCGAAGCTGGCTTCGCTCCACGGCTCGCCCTGCTGGTCGTGCATTTTGCGGGCGTTAAGCCCGTTCACCAGCTCGGGCAGCGTCTCGGCCCCCTGTTCGAAGAGTTCTTCCAGGGTGGCAATCAGCTTAAGTTCCCAGTTTTCCGGCACGCGGCTGCGGGTCTGCCAGATGAGGTTGGTATACTGGCCCGGCTTGTGGATGGAGCCGTTACCGCCCTCTGCCGGCGGGGCAAACTGACGGCTTTCCGGCAGCGCCGGGTTGAAATTCAGGGTGTCGCTCATGCCACGGTCTCCTCGACAAAGGTAATCTGGATCTGGTTTTCAAATACCCGAACCGGGTAGCGGTTGAGATTACGACCGCCGGGACCGTGCAGGCACTGGCCGGTTTTAACGTCGAAAACCGCTTCATGCAGCGGGCACTCAACTTTACCGTCTTCCACGAAACCCTGGCTCAGCAGGGCGTAAGCGTGAGGACAGACGTCTTCCAGCGCGTAATAGTCGCCGTCAATTAAATAAACGCCGATCTCTTTGCCTTCGACGTTGCCGCTAAAAGGGAAATCTTCCTGTACTTGTTCTGCGTCACATACGCCTATCCAGCTCATCACGATCCTCCAGGCTTTTGTTTCATATATGAAACTCTGTTTCTTATTTAATACGGTCAATATAAAAGCGATGAATGTTTCGTCAAGCGACAATGTGACGAATTTGTTAATTGAACGGTAATTAATAAGCTAAGTGTGCAAAGGATCACGAAAACTTGCAGCGATATGAAATTTTCATTATTTCGGCGTGATTAAATACGTTTTATTGATGGGTTAAAAAATTCAATAATAGTTATTGACTTCTTTTGCAGTTGCTTCTTAAAAATTATAAAAGCAGGAAGTAACGGCGTTTCACCAGTGAAACTTTTATTATTTTTATCATTTAAAAACAATGAGTTTCACAGGTGAACCATTTTAGCACCGTGACAATCACGGAAATAAAAAATAAAAGCGTAAAAAAATAAGAGGCAAAGGCGATGGCGGCAAGATGGCAGGGTGTAATTGCGTTACTGGTGTTAATTATTATTTCCTACGTTGACCGGGTAAATATCTCGGTGATGATTTTAAACCCGGATTTCGCTCAACACTTTCAGCTAAATGAAAACAGAATGTTACAGGGAATGCTAATGACCTGCTTTCTGTTGGGGTATGGATTTTCGGCGCTTTTATTAACACCGCTTATCGAAAGCCGATTCCATTACCGGCACGGGCTGCTGATAAGTATTACCGTCTGGGCCGCGGTGTGCGCCATCTCTCCCCTGCTCGGCTCGCTGATGGGGATGCTGATTGCCCGCGTGATTTTAGGCATTGCCGAGGGGCCGCTTTTTTCCCTGAAGACGCGCTTTATCAGCGACAACTTTGCGGGCGATGAGATTGGCAAACCCAACGCCGTTACCGCCCTCGGCGTCTCGCTGGGGCTGGCGGTGGGATTTCCGCTGGTGACCTTTTTGATGCAGCACCTGAGGTGGATGGGGTCGTTTTATGCCCTGGCGGTGCTGAACCTGGCCCTGGGCGGGGGCTTAATCTGGCGCTGGTTGCCCGCGCCGGTCAGGATCGATAAGCGCGTGCAGCCAGGTTTTGCACAAACCTTCCGCCTTGCCTGGCGCACGCCGCTGCTGGGCTGGATTTTACTGGTGGAGATCGCCACCCTGAGCTATCTCTGGGGCAGCAGCGCCTGGCTGCCGGCCTGGCTGCGCGATGAGCACCACTTCTCACTGCATGCCACCGGGTTTCTGGCGGCGATCCCCTTCCTGCTGAGCCTGGGTTCCAAGTTTCTGGGCGGGATCCTGCTGGATAAAATGCGCCCGGAACAGGCACCGGTACTCTTTGTCGCCGGCGGCCTGCTCACCGCGCTGTCGGTAATGGCGCTGATGCTCAGCCATCAGCCCGGTTTGCTGGCGCTCTTTATGCTTTCGGCCAATATCTTCTGGGGACTACAGGGGGCGGCGATTCCGGCGGTGATCCAGCACCACGCGGCGCGGGAGGCGGTGGGCAGCGCCTACGGCATTATTAACGGCGTCGGCAATATCTGCGCGGCCTTTATTCCGCTGCTGATGGGAATGGTGATGAAGTTGGTGGGATCGGTCAGCTCGGGGTTTTCGGTGCTGGTGGCGTCGCAGGTTATTACCCTGCTTGCCGGGGGGATGCTGCTGCTGCGCATGCGTCGCGCAGCAGCAGTGGGCGTTTAGGTTATTCGCCTTTTTTCGCCGCCTGGATGTAGAGCATCTCCAGCGCCAGGGTCGCGGCGGCCAGGGCAGTGATCTCGGACTGATCGTAAGCCGGGGCCACTTCCACCAGGTCCATACCGACGATGTTCAGATCCTTCAGGCCGCGCACCAGCTTGATGGCGCGATCGGAGGTCAGGCCGCCGATAACCGGGGTGCCGGTACCAGGGGCAAAGGCCGGATCCAGGCAGTCGATGTCGAAAGTGAGGTACACCGGCATATCGCCGACGATCTGCTTCACCTGGGCAAGGATATCGTCCACGCTGCGATCGTTGACCTGACCCGCGTCTAGCACGGTAAAGCCATTGTCTTTGTCAAACTCGGTGCGGATCCCGATCTGCACCGAGTGGTTCGGATCGATCAGCCCTTCGTTCGGCGCGGTATAGAACATGGTGCCGTGGTCGAACTCACAGCCGTTGGCGTAGGTGTCGGTATGGGCATCGAAGTGCACCAGCGCCAGCTTGCCAAAGTGCTTCGCGTGGGCGCGCAGCAGCGGCAGGGTCACGAAGTGGTCGCCGCCGAAGGAGAGCATACGCTTGCCGGCCGCCAGCAGCTTCTCGGCGTGGGCCTGCAGCTTCTCGCTCATCTCACGGGCGTCGCCAAAGGCGTACACCAGATCGCCGCAGTCCACCACGTTCAGGCGCTCGCGCATGTCGAAGTTCCACGGGTAGCGGTGATGTTCCCAGGCAAGGTTGGTGGAGACCTGACGGATCGCCGCCGGGCCGTGACGGCCACCGGCGCGACCAGAGGTCGCCATATCAAATGGCACACCGGTGATCACCCACTCCGCGTCGCTGTCGTACGGCTGGAAGTTCATCGGAAGGCGTAAAAAACCAAAAGCGTTAGATACCAGAGAGTTATCGTACTGATGACCTAAGGTGCTCATGTCCTGACCTCATTTAACGAAAAAGTAAAAAAAATCCCCTCCGCGTCGTTAAACCCGACGAGGAAGGGATTGATTCGAGAACAGCTTGTTGCGGCGGATTATCGCCGCTATTTCATACGGGTTCAAGAGAGTATAGGGCAATGTGCGGGCTTTGCCCCTCACCCTGACCCTCTCCCCAAAGGGGAGAGGGAACTTGCACACCCTCTCCCCTTTGGGGAGAGGGCTGGGGTGAGGGGAAAATTGCCTACTCGTCTTCCAGATAAGTGTAACCGTACAGGCCCGCTTCAAACTCTTCCAGGAACTGCTGCTGGAGCGCGTCGTCCAGACCGGTGTTCTTCACCTGATCGCGGAACTGCGTCAGCAGGGTGTTCGGATCCAGCTGCACATACTGCAGCATGTCCGCCACCGTATCGCCCTCGTCCGACAGCTCAACCTCAACGTTACCGTCAGGGAAGACGAACACGTCCACCGCCTCGGTATCGCCAAACAGGTTGTGCATGTTGCCGAGGATCTCCTGGTAGGCCCCTACCATAAAGAAGCCCAGCATCGGCGGGTTATCCGGATCGTACTCCGGCATCGGCATGGTGGTGGCGATGCCATCCCCGTCGATGTAGTGGTCAATAGCACCGTCCGAATCGCAGGTGATATCCAGCAGCACCGCGCGGCGCTCCGGCACCTGGTCCAGCCCTTCCAGTGGCAGCACCGGGAAAAGCTGATCGATACCCCAGGCATCCGGCATCGACTGGAACAAGGAGAAGTTGACGTACATTTTGTCCGCCATGCGCTCCTGCAGCTCGTCGATAATCGGGCGATGGGCGCGGTTGCTCGGATCGAGCTGTTTCTGCACTTCGTGACACATGTTCAGATAGAGCTGCTCGGCCCAGGCGCGCTCCTGCAGGTTAAAGGCCCCGGAGGAGTAGCCGATGTGGATATCGTGCAGATCCATCTGGCTGTCGTGCAGCCATTCGCGCAGGGAGCGGCGGGTGCCAGGCTCGTGCATCTCCTGCCAGGTTTCCCACATGCTTTGCAGCGCACGCGGGGCATCTTCTGCCGGCGCGGTGGCTTCGGTGTATTCGTTGCGCTCCACGCCGATGATGTTCGACACCAGCACCGTGTGGTGCGCGGTCACCGCGCGGCCCGACTCGGTGATCACCGTCGGGTGCGGCAGGCCGTGCTCTTCACAGGCATCGCCAATTGCCCAGATGATGTTGTTGGCATATTCGTTCAGGCCGTAGTTGACCGAGCAGTCGGACTTGGAGCGGGTACCTTCATAGTCCACCCCCAGGCCGCCACCCACGTCGAAGCACTGAATATTCACGCCAAGCTTGTGCAGCTCAACGTAGAAGCGCGCCGACTCGCGCACGCCGGTGGCGATATCGCGAATATTCGCCATCTGGGAGCCGAGGTGGAAGTGCAGCAGCTGGATGCTGTCCAGACGACCGCGCTCGCGCATGATCTCCACCAGCTGCAGGACCTGGTTTGCCGCCAGGCCAAACTTGGATTTTTCGCCGCCGGAAGACTGCCATTTGCCGGAGCCCTGCGACGCCAGGCGAGCGCGCACGCCGAGACGCGGCACCACGTTCAGGCGCTCGGCCTCTTCTAGCACGATATTAATCTCGGACATCTTCTCGATGACCAGATAGACCTTGTGCCCCATCTTCTCGCCAATCAGCGCCAGACGGATGTATTCCCGGTCTTTATAGCCGTTACAGACGATCACCGAGCGGGTCATACCGGCATGCGCCAGCACCGCCATCAGCTCCGCCTTGGAACCGGCTTCCAGCCCCAGCGGTTCGCCAGAGTGGATTAAGGATTCGATAACGCGACGATGCTGGTTAACCTTGATCGGATAAACCAGGAAGTAGTCGCCGTTATAACCGTAGGATTCACGCGCGCGCTTGAAGGCGGCGTTAATGGAACGCAGACGGTGTTGCAGGATCTGCGGGAAGCAGAACAGCGCGGGGAGACGCTGGCCCTGGGCTTCGCGCGCTTTTACCAGTTTGGCAAGATCGACGCGCGCTTCCGGTACGTCGGGATCCGGGCAGACGCTGATGTGGCCCAGTTCGTTGACGTCGTAGTAGTTGTTACCCCACCACGCAATATTGTATGTGCGCAGCATCTTGCTGGCTTCCTGGGAGCTCATCGCTACCTCCTGCATAGAACGTAGTACACCCTGTTCGCCCGCTGACGAAGGCGAAAATGAAGACATGTCGTCAGACATAGCGAACCTCAACTCTTTCCAATAAGTGTAAAACAGTTGACTACTATCGCAGCGAAGCACTGCGATAACAACCCATTAACCGACCAGTTTTCCAGCACAGAATGCTGAACGCCGGGTCGTGCGACCGGTTTCTTGTTCATATCATTGTAAAACACGTAACCGAACTTCGTATGACAGGTTCGGCGAAACCACGAGAAAACTCTTGTATTTACAAGAGCGCCCTTGTTCAGTCTGCAGCAGCCGTCGTGCCAGCCCTGGAGTCCTGAGAAGCGCCGAGATGGGTATAACTTCGGCAGGTTTGCTGAATAGAGGCGTAAAGAAATAGAGGGAGTAGACTCCGGCCAGAAAGGCGGAACTGAGTTAGTGGGAAACGACGGTTCATTATCTGTTATCACCTCCACGGCCGCCCCGAAGGACGCACCTGCAAGCCAAAGCGAAAAGTTCACTGCTTAACCCGGCTGGAAGTGGCGGCACGATGAGAACATCGGGCGCTTTTTTGTCGAAGCCGTGCGCGGCGTTTTATACCGAGAAGACGGGTAAAAAGCAAAATATAAATGCGCCCTCTCCCGGCGGCGGTAAATTTTTCTGGCTCTCTTTTCAACACAGTGAGACCAATCTCAAAAAAAGCTGGAAATCGGGCGAAGAAGTGACCTAAAATAGCCGTCCAGATGTTAATCCATCCATACTGATTAACACTCAGACTGCCAGTGTCGCTAATCTGCATGCCCGGCGGACATCCGCTATGGCTACCCCACACAACAGTCAGAGCTAACCAAATTCTCCTTAGGTGAAATAAAACATGGCAAAACACCTGTTTACTTCCGAGTCCGTATCAGAAGGACATCCTGATAAAATTGCTGACCAAATCTCCGACGCGGTGCTGGATGCGATCCTCGAGCAGGATCCGAAAGCGCGCGTAGCCTGTGAAACCTATGTCAAAACCGGCATGGTTCTGGTTGGTGGCGAGATCACCACCAGCGCATGGGTCGATATCGAAGAGATCACCCGTAACACGGTGCGTGAGATCGGTTATGTACATTCTGATATGGGCTTTGATGCCAACTCCTGCGCCGTACTGAGCGCCATTGGCAAACAGTCTCCGGATATCAACCAGGGCGTTGACCGTGCCGATCCGCTGGAACAGGGCGCGGGCGATCAGGGGCTGATGTTTGGATACGCCACTAACGAAACCGACGTGCTGATGCCGGCACCAGTGACCTACGCCCACCGTCTGGTGCAGCGTCAGGCCGAAGTGCGTAAAAACGGCACCCTGCCGTGGCTGCGCCCGGATGCCAAGAGCCAGGTCACCTTCCAGTACGATGACGGCAAAATCGTTGGCATCGACGCGGTGGTGCTCTCAACCCAGCACGCTGAAGATATCGACCAGAAATCCCTGCAGGAAGCGGTGATGGAAGAGATCATCAAGCCGGTTCTGCCGACCGAGTGGCTGAACAGCGCGACCAAATTCTTCATCAACCCGACCGGCCGTTTCGTTATCGGCGGCCCGATGGGCGACTGTGGTCTGACCGGCCGTAAAATCATCGTTGATACCTACGGCGGCATGGCGCGTCACGGTGGCGGTGCCTTCTCCGGTAAGGACCCTTCTAAAGTTGACCGCTCTGCGGCCTATGCTGCGCGCTATGTGGCGAAAAACATCGTTGCCGCAGGCCTGGCGGACCGCTGTGAGATCCAGGTTTCCTACGCTATCGGCGTAGCAGAACCGACCTCCATCATGGTGGAAACCTTCGGTACTGAAAAAGTCGCTTCCGAACAGCTGACTCTGCTGGTGCGCGAGTTCTTCGACCTGCGTCCGTATGGCCTGATCCAGATGCTGGATCTGCTGCACCCGATCTACAAAGAAACCGCAGCATACGGTCACTTTGGTCGCGAACATTTCCCGTGGGAAAAAACCGACAAAGCCGCCCTGCTGCGCGATGCTGCCGGTCTGAAATAACCGACCTGCAACAATCTCTTAAAAGGCCAGCCTCGTGCTGGCCTTTTGTTTTTGTTCCTGCCAGCCCATTCGCAGGGCGAATCTGAAACCGCTTACACCGCAGCGCGAACCCCTCTCTTTCAGAATAATCCCTTTGCCTGATTCCAGTTTATCTGCTGTTACATTTTCTTTCAGCTAAGTCTGAAATTGGTGCAAATGCGATGCGCATCGATAAATCATCCTCTATATTTTCAAAGCTTTATTTTAATTTACGATTCTACATCGGTGTAACCGATTACACCGGTGTGATATAAGTCACATAACTATACGACCTTATAACCTACCCTTTACATCGAAAATACTGATAACCCAACTGGAGGGCATAATGCCTGACAATAAAAAACAGGGACGCGCGTCCAATAAAGCCATGACGTTCTTTGTCTGCTTCCTTGCAGCCCTCGCAGGACTTCTTTTCGGCCTGGATATCGGCGTTATTGCCGGTGCATTACCCTTCATCACCGATGAATTCAACATCTCCCCGCACACCCAGGAGTGGGTGGTCAGCTCGATGATGTTTGGCGCCGCAGTCGGTGCCGTCGGCAGCGGCTGGCTCTCCTTCAAGCT
>DKMV01000210.1 GCA_002469605.1 Leclercia sp. UBA7405 | reverse complement strand
ACGAAGCCTCGGCCGAATTTACCCGCGTCTGGCGTCGTCTGCTGGAGGGGGAAACCGTCACCTTTGAGGGCAAACATATTCACGTACGTGATGCGAAGCTCTATTTCGCGCCTGTTCAGCAGCCGCGTCCGCCGCTCTATTTCGGCGGCTCGTCGGACGTGGCGCAGGATCTGGCCGCTGAGCAGGTGGACCTTTACCTCACCTGGGGCGAACCGCCGGAGCTGGTGAAAGAGAAGATTGCCCAGGTGCGCGCCAAAGCGGCGGCGCTCGGCCGCAGCGTACGCTTTGGCATTCGTCTGCACGTGATTGTGCGCGAAACCAACGCCGAGGCGTGGCAGGCCGCCGACCGCCTGATTGCTCATCTGGACGAGGAGACCATCGCTAAAGCGCAGGCCGCCTTCGCGAAGACCGACTCCGTCGGGCAGCACCGGATGGCTTCGTTGCACAACGGCAAGCGCGAAAACCTCGAAATCAGCCCGAACCTGTGGGCGGGCGTAGGCCTGGTGCGCGGCGGCGCGGGCACGGCGCTGGTGGGGGATGGCCCGACCGTGGCGGCGCGCATTAATGAGTATGCGGCGTTAGGCATCGACAGCTTTATTCTTTCCGGCTATCCGCACCTGGAGGAGGCGTACAAAGTCGGAGAACTGCTCTTCCCGCACCTGGACGTAGCCATTCCCGAGGTCCCTCAGCCGCAGCGTTTACAGCTGCAGGGCGAAGCGGTGGCAAACGAGTTTATTCCGCGCAAAGTCGCCCAGAGCTAAGGAGGCGCCATGGCACACCCTTCGCAAAAATGGCTGCTGCGCATCGCCCCCTGGCTGCTGCCGGTTGGTATTATTATCGTCTGGCAGCTGGCGTCGTCCGTCGGCTGGCTGTCGAGTCGCATCCTGCCCTCTCCGGAGGGCGTCGTTGAGGCATTCTGGACGCTGAGCGCCAGCGGCGAGCTGTGGCAGCATCTGGCTATCAGCTCCTGGCGGGCGCTGATCGGTTTCTCCATCGGCGGATCTATTGGCCTGACGCTGGGGCTGATCAGCGGCCTCTCCCGCTGGGGCGAGCGGCTGCTGGACACCTCCATCCAGATGCTGCGCAACGTGCCGCACCTGGCGCTTATCCCGCTGGTGATCCTGTGGTTCGGCATCGATGAAAGCGCCAAAATTTTCCTCGTCGCCCTCGGGACCCTGTTCCCGATCTATATCAATACCTGGCACGGCATCCGCAATATCGATCGCGGGCTGGTGGAGATGGCGCGCAGCTACGGCCTCTCCGGCTTTGCCCTGTTCATCCACGTGATCCTGCCGGGCGCCCTTCCCTCCATTATGGTGGGGGTGCGTTTCGCCCTGGGCCTGATGTGGCTGACGCTTATCGTAGCGGAGACCATCTCGGCCAACTCCGGGATTGGCTACCTGGCGATGAACGCCCGCGAATTCCTGCAAACCGACGTGGTGGTGGTGGCTATCGTTCTTTATGCCCTGCTCGGCAAACTCGCCGACGTCAGCGCCCTGTGGCTGGAACGGCTCTGGCTGCGCTGGAATCCGGCCTACGCGAAAAAAGAGGCACACGCATGAATACAGCACGTTTAAACCAGGGTACACCGCTGTTGCTGAATGGGGTAAGCAAACGCTACGGCGCCAATACCATTCTGAACGGCCTGGATCTGCACATTCCTGCCGGGCAGTTTGTAGCGGTGGTGGGCCGCAGCGGCGGTGGCAAAAGCACCCTGCTGCGCCTGCTTGCCGGGCTGGAGCGCCCCAACGGCGGCGAGTTGCTGGCCGGGAATACGCCGCTGGCGGACATTCAGGACGATACCCGGATGATGTTCCAGGACGCGCGCCTGCTGCCGTGGAAAACGGTTATCGATAACGTTGGCCTGGGGCTGAAAGGGAGCTGGAAGGCTGAAGCGACGCGGGCGCTGGCCGCGGTGGGGCTGGAGAACCGAGCCCAGGAGTGGCCGGCGGCGCTCTCCGGCGGGCAGAAGCAGCGCGTGGCGCTGGCGCGGGCGTTGATCCATCGTCCGGGCCTGCTGCTGCTGGATGAGCCCCTGGGGGCGCTGGATGCCCTGACGCGGATCGAGATGCAGGATTTGATCGTCTCGCTCTGGCAGGAGCACGGCTTTACGGTGCTGCTGGTAACCCATGACGTGAGCGAGGCCGTGGCGATGGCCGATCGGGTGCTGCTGATCGAGGAGGGGAAAATCGGGCTGGATCTGACGGTGGATCTTCCTCGTCCTCGCCGGACGGGGTCGGCGCGGCTGGCCGAACTGGAAGCCCAGGTGCTGGAGCGGGTGATGAGGCGCGGGGTAACGGAGCGGGTGTTGATTACGGCGAATGCCTGATGCCCTCTCCCACAGGGAGAGGGAGAAAACACAAAAAAACGGCAACCTGGGTTGCCGTTTTGCTTTTACTACCTGCCCGCCGGGCTTTTTTTACGTCAGGCCAGCGCTTTAGCGATCTTCTCGTACAGATCGCCCGAGAGGTTCTCCAGCCCTTTCAACTGCTCCAGCGCGGCGCGCATCTTCGCCTGACGCGCATCGTCATAGCGTTTCAGGCGGATCAGCGGCTCAATCAGGCGTGATGCCACCTGCGGGTTACGGCGGTTCAGCTCGGTAAGCATCTCCACCATAAACTGATAGCCGCTGCCGTCTTCGGCGTGGAAGGCCGCCGGGTTGCTGCTGGCAAAGGCGCCAATCAGCGAGCGGACGCGGTTCGGGTTGCTCATGGTGAACGAGCGGTGGTTCAGCAGGGCGCGAACCTTGCTCAGAGCATCAGCGGCCGGGCTGGTGGCCTGCAGAATGAACCACTTATCCATCACCAGACCATCCTGATGCCATTTGTCGTCATACGCCTGCATCAGCGCATCGCGGCACGGCAGTTCCGCGGCCACGCTTGCCGCCAGCGCCGCCAGCGCGTCGGTCATGTTGTCCGCCGTACGGTACTGCTCGCTCACCAGGCGATCCGCCAGCTCGCGCTCGCCAAAGGCCAGATAGCGCAGGCAGGTATTGCGCAGGGAACGCTTACCGATATCGGCATGCTCTACGCGATAGGCGTCGAGCTTGTTGGCGTTGTAGATGACCAGGAACTCGTCCGCCAGCTCGGCGGCCAGGGTGCGGGTCAGGGCTTCACGCACGGCAACAATAGCGATCGGATCGATGATATCGAACAGCTCGGCGATCTCCGTCACCGACGGCAGGGTCAGGATTTCGGCCGCCAGCGCCGGATCGATATGTTCATCCAGCAGAATGGCGCGGAAGGCATCCGCAACGTGTACCGGCACCGACAGCGGCTGGCCCTGCTGGTGGCGGTTGACGTTCAGCTTGATGTAGGTGGCCAGCAGGCTCTGGGCCGCGTCCCAGCGGGAGAAGTCGTTGCGAGCGTGACGCATCAGGAAAGTCAGCTGCTGATCGCTCCACTTATATTCCAGCTTCACAGGAGCGGAGAATTCGCACAGCAGCGCCGGTACCGGCTGGAAGTAGACGTTATCAAACACAAAGGTCTGCTCGGCCTGGGTAACGTTCAGCACGTTATGCACCGGATGACCCCCTTTTTGCAGCGGGATAACTTTGCCTTCGTTGTCATAAAGTTCAATGGCAAACGGAATGTGCAGCGGGAACTTCTCCTCCTGCTCGGCCGTCGGCGGCGTGCGCTGGCTGATGGTCAGGGTGTACTGCTCGGTCTCCGGATTGTAATCGTCTTTGACGGTGACAATCGGCGTACCGGCCTGGCTATACCAGCGGCGGAAGTGGGAGAGATCCACGTTCGAGGCATCTTCCATCGCCTGCACGAAGTCGTCACAGGTGGCGGCGCTGCCGTCGTGACGCTCAAAGTACAGCTGCATCCCTTTCTGGAAGTTCTCTTCCCCCAGCAGGGTGTGGATCATGCGGATGATTTCGGCCCCTTTCTCATACACCGTCAGGGTGTAGAAGTTGTTCATCTCGATGACTTTATCCGGGCGAATCGGGTGCGCCATCGGGCTGGCGTCTTCGGCAAACTGCAGGCCGCGCATAGTACGGACGTTGTTGATGCGGTTGACCGCACGGGAACCCAGATCGGAGCTGAACTCCTGATCGCGGAAGACGGTCAGCCCCTCTTTCAGGCTGAGCTGGAACCAGTCGCGGCAGGTAACGCGGTTGCCGGTCCAGTTGTGGAAATATTCGTGGCCAATAACGCGCTCGATATCGAGATAATCTTTATCGGTGGCGGTATCGGTGCGAGCCAGCACATATTTGGAGTTAAAGACGTTAAGGCCCTTGTTCTCCATCGCGCCCATGTTAAAGAAGTCGACGGCGACAATCATATAGATGTCGAGATCGTACTCCAGGCCAAAACGCTCCTCGTCCCACTTCATGGAGTTGATCAGGGAGGTCATCGCCCAGGGGGCGCGGTCGAGGTTACCGCGATCGACGAAGAGTTCCAGCGCCACGTCGCGGCCGGAGCGGGTTTTAAAGGTATCGCGCAGCACGTCGAAGTCGCCCGCCACCAGCGCAAACAGGTAG
>DKMV01000208.1 GCA_002469605.1 Leclercia sp. UBA7405 | reverse complement strand
GCCGCTGGAGAGCAGCGGTTTAATCAGGTTAGCTGCATCCACCTGGCCGCCGGAGGCCGCACCTGCGCCGATGATGGTGTGGATCTCATCGATAAACAGGATGCTGCTGGTGTCCTGCTCCAGCTGCTTGAGCAGCGCTTTAAAACGCTTCTCGAAATCGCCGCGGTATTTGGTGCCCGCCAGCAGGGAACCGATATCCAGCGAATAGATGGTGCAGTCGGCCATCACTTCCGGCACGTCACCCTGCACAATGCGCCAGGCGAGCCCTTCGGCGATGGCGGTTTTACCCACGCCAGATTCCCCCACCAGCAGCGGGTTGTTCTTACGGCGACGGCACAGCACCTGAATGGCGCGCTCCAGCTCTTTGTCGCGGCCAATCAGCGGGTCAATACCGCCAACGCGAGCAAGCTGATTAAGATTGGTGGTGAAGTTTTCCATACGTTCCTCCCCGCCTGCCTGCTCTTCGTGATTGACCTGATTGCCGGGATCCTGGGCCTGATTCGGCTCATCTTTACGGGTGCCGTGAGAGATAAAGTTCACCACGTCGAGACGGCTCACTTCATGTTTGCGCAGCAGATACGCGGCCTGCGACTCCTGCTCGCTGAAGATGGCAACCAGCACGTTGGCACCGGTCACTTCGCTACGCCCGGAGGACTGGACGTGGAACACCGCACGCTGCAATACGCGCTGGAAGCTGAGCGTCGGCTGGGTGTCGCGCTCCTCTTCACTGACGGGCAGCACCGGTGTGGTTTGTTCGATGAAGGCTTCGAGTTCCTGACGCAGCGCCACCAGGTCCACGGAGCAGGCTTCCAGCGCTTCGCGGGCGGATGGGTTGCTGAGCAGTGCGAGCAGTAAGTGCTCGACGGTCATAAACTCATGTCGGTGCTCACGCGCTCTGGCGAAAGCCATATTTAAACTGAGTTCCAGTTCTTGATTGAGCATAGGCACCTCCCCCAATTTTCATTGCCTTATCAGGCTTTTTCCAGCGTACACAGCAACGGATGCTCGTTCTCCCTTGCATATTTGTTCACCATCGCTACCTTGGTCTCGGCCACTTCTGCGGTAAAGACGCCGCAGATGGCTTTGCCGTGATAGTGAACGGTAAGCATCAGTTGCGTTGCACGTTCAACATCATAAGAAAAGAACTTTTGTAGCACGTCAATAACAAATTCCATCGGCGTGTAGTCATCGTTCATTAACATAACTTTATACATAGATGGCGGTTTTAGCGCGTCCCGCAGCTTATCTTCCGCCAGCTGGTCGGTATCCAGCCACTCGTTCGTCTTACCCATGGTCAGTCGTCATCATCGTTGTACGGTGTCCTGACTGGGGATCATACATAACTTCAATCTACCCCAGTTGTCAGATAACTCTTATCTATTATTGCCATCCGCGATGTCTGTCACATTACCCGGCAATAGCGTTAACTGCTTCAAATTTTGATTCATTTTTACCCCCTCTTCCCTGGCAAACGCTTGACGATAAGCTTGGTTTATCTAAATTGTACAGGCGAGAGTTGGCGAGGTTTTGAACAGCCCCCACTCCGTCACCGGTTCATTCCATCTTACTTAATAAGATTTACGAAGGATGTCGAAGCATGGAAACGGGTACTGTTAAGTGGTTCAACAACGCCAAAGGGTTTGGTTTTATCTGCCCTGAAGGCGGCGGCGAGGATATCTTCGCTCACTATTCCACCATTCAGATGGATGGTTACAGAACGTTAAAGGCCGGACAGCCGGTCCGGTTCGATGTTCATCAAGGTCCGAAGGGCAATCACGCGAGCCTTATCGTCCCCTTTGAAGCAGAATCTGTCGCTTAGCCCTCTGTTTCATTGTGTACATCATGCAGTCAAAATGCCAGCCCGATCGGCTGGCATTTTTATTGCGTTTACTCGCGCGCCAGCGCATCCACCGGATCCAGCCTTGCCGCATTGCGTGCCGGCAGCCAGCCGAACAGAATGCCGGTAAAGGTAGAACACAAAAACGCGGTCAACAGCGCCATCGGCGAAAAGCCAATCTCCCAGCCGGGTAAAAACAGCTGCAACGTAAAGGCGATCAGCAGTGACAGCGTAATTCCCAGCGCCCCACCCACCAGGCAGACCAGGATCGCTTCAATCAGAAACTGCTGCAGCACATCGCTGGCTCTGGCGCCCACCGCCATACGGATGCCAATCTCCCGCGTGCGCTCGGTTACCGATACCAGCATGATATTCATCACCCCAATGCCACCCACCACCAGCGAGATCACCGCCACCAGCGTGAGGAACAGCTGAAGAGTACGTGTGGTCTTTTCCGCGGTTTTCAAGAGGCCGTCCATATTCCAGGTGAAGAAATCTTTCTTACCGTGGCGCAGGGTTAACAGCCGCTCGAGCTGCTGCTCGGCCTGGGTACTGTCGTAGCCCTCTTTCACCCGCACGGTAATAGAGTTAAGCCAGGACTGCCCCATAATGCGCCCGGAAATGGTGGAATACGGCAGCCAGACGCGCAGGATCTTGCTGCTGCCAAACATCGACTGCTTCTCTTCCGCCACGCCGATCACCGTAGCGGGCATATTCCCCACCAGGATCACCTCCCCTACCACTTTCGCTTTGTTAGGGAAGAGCTGACGACGCGAATTGGCGTCAAGCACCACCACCTGAGCGCGGCCTGCGAGCTGCTCGGCGTTAAAGGTGGTTCCTTCGCTGAAGGTCATGCCGTAGACGTTAAAATAGTCGCCGCTCACGCCGTTGGCGCTGGCGGCAACGTCGATGCTGCCGTAACGCAGGCGCAGGCTTTGCGACACCGCCGGGGTGGCGGAGTTTACCCACGGCTGCTTCTGAATGGCGGCGAGATCGTCATACTTCAGCGCCTGCTGGAACTGCGGCTCGTCGTCGCCAAAATCCTTACCGGGATAGACATCGATGGTATTAGTGCCGATAGCGCGGATATCCGCCAGCACCAGCTGTTTTGCGGCGTCGCCCACCACCACGATCGACACCACCGAGGCGATACCGATAATGATGCCGAGCATCGTCAGCAGGGTACGCATTTTATTGGCCGCCATCGCCAGCCAGGCCATGGTTAAGGCTTCACGAAACCCGCTGACAAACTGACGCCAGCCGGAGGGCGGCGGCAAGGTCACCGGCTGGCTGCCGCTCTGCGTATTTTTGGCGGGCGGGTTACTCACCAGCTCGCCGTCACGAATTTCCACGATGCGCTCGGCCTGGGCGGCCACCTGCGGATCGTGGGTGACGATAATCACCGTGTGGCCCTGATCGCGCAGCTGATGCAGGATCGCCATCACCTCTTCGCCGGAGTGGCTGTCCAGCGCGCCGGTGGGCTCATCGGCGAGGATCACCTGCCCGCCGTTCATCAGGGCGCGGGCAATACTCACGCGCTGCTGCTGGCCGCCGGAGAGCTGTGAAGGCTGATAATCCACGCGTTCACCGAGCCCAAGGCGGGTGAGCAGCCCCTGCGCCCGCTCAAGCCGCTTGCGGCGCTCTACCCCGGCATAGACCGCGGGGACTTCAACGTTCTGCGCGGCGGTCAGATGCGAAAGCAGATGGTAGCGCTGGAAGATAAAGCCAAAATGCTCCCGGCGCAGCTTCGCCAGCGCGTCGCCGTTCAGGGTCGCCACGTCGGTACCCGCCACGCGGTAGGTGCCGCTGGTGGGCTTATCCAGACAGCCGAGAATATTCATCAGGGTGGATTTACCGGAGCCCGAGGCGCCGACAATGGCCACCATCTCCCCCGCAGCAACCTGGAGGGTAATGCCTTTGAGCACCTCCACCTCGCCATCCCCGGAGGGATAGCTGCGGCGAATATCATTCAGCTCAAGCAGCAGGCTCATTTCGCCGCTCCCGGCTGGCTCTCACCGATCACCACTTCTTCGCCTGCCTCAAGGCCTTTTACCACCACCACGTCGGTGTCGTTGCGCGCGCCAAGGCTGATTTCACGCTCGCGCGTTTCGCCGTTCCGCAGCACCTTCACTTTGTAGCGATTATCCCCCACCGCCTCGCCCAGCGCCGCCAGCGGGATAGTAAGCACGTTCTTCTCGCCGGTGAGCTGGATATGCACCTGGGCGGTCATCTCCAGGCGCAGCACCCCTTTCGGGTTGGGCACTTCAAAGCGGGCGTGATAGAAAATGGCATCGTTCACCTTTTCCGCCGTGGGCAGAATATCCTTTAGCACCCCTTCATAGCGGGTTTGCGGGTCGCCTAATACCGTAAACCAGGCTTTTTGCCCCGGCTTAAGGTGAATGACGTCCGCTTCCGAGACCTGGGCCTTCACCAGCATGGTGCTCATGTCCGCCAGAGTCAGGATGTTCGGTGCCTGCTGGGCAGCGATCACCGTCTGCCCCTGCAGGGTGGTAATTTGGGTTACTTCACCGGCCATCGGCGCAACGATGCGGGTGTATTCAAGGTTGGCTTTAGCGGTATCCAGGGAGGCGCTGTTGCGTTTGATCTGCGCATCGATGGTGCCAATCTGCGCCTGTTTTACCGCCAGCTCGGTGGCGGCGGTATCCAGATCCTGGCGCGAGATGGCCTGGGTTTTCGCCAGCTGCTGCTGGCGCGCCAGGGTGACCTGCGCCAGCTTACGCTCCGCCTCGGCCTGGCCGCGCTGGGCGCGCAACTCCATCAGGGTCGCCTCCACCTCTTTGATCTGGTTTTCGGCCTGTTCGGGATCAATCACCCCCAGCAACTGTCCTTTTTTAACTTTATCGCCAATTTCGACGGAGAGCGTTTTCAGCTGGCCACTCACCTGCGCACCCACGTCTACTTTGCGCAGCGCGTCGAGCTTGCCGGTGGCCAGCACGCTCTGCTGCAGTTCGCCCTGGCGTACAATCAGCGTCTGATATTGCGGCCGCGGCGCGTTCAGCGTTCTCCAGACCACAATCAGCGCAACGATAATGACAAGCACCGCTATCACATACCGTTTTTTAAACTTTCTCCCGATCTTCATATCAATCCCGATCCCTTCGTGTGGTCCATCAAAATGAGAGGCATAACTTCAACTGCGGTTAAACAAGCGTTGAAAGGTGATGAGAGTACCAGAGTTATTGAGGCCGGGTTAAGTATCCGGATGCTGAAATCGATCCCATCAATACTATCCGATGGTTTCATTATGTCGCAGCTTACCGAAAATAGTTTTTCCCCGTCCCATACCCCTTCTCGTCTGGCGCTTTTTTTTAATCTGTTTAGCGGTAAGTGGCGGCCGGGTAAATTCTGGCACCAGCGCAGTTTCCGCCGCAAGTTTTTACTGCGCTCGTTATTGATGCCGCGCTTAAGCCTGGAGTGGATGAACGAACTGGCGCACATGCCCTGTCTGGAAGAGCTATTAATCCGCCAGCCCCGCCTGCCCGTGCGCCTGCACCGCCCTTATCTGGCCGCAAACCTGAGCCGCAAGCAGCTGCTGGAGGCCGTGCGTTACCACTATGCCCGGCTCTATTCCACCCTCACCGCCGAAGAGCTACGGGACTATCTCAACGGCGACGGGCTGCTGCTGGCGCAGCTGGAAGGCAAAGAGGGCGAGAAATATACCCTGGAATTCACCATGATGATCTCCCTTGATAAAGAGGGCGAGAGCACGATCCTGATGCGTAACGGCAGCGGGGAGGTACTGGCGGAAATGACCTTTACCCTCTGCGAGTACCAGAGCCAGCGCACCCTGTTTATCGGCGGGCTGCAGGGCGGCAAGCGCGAACTGCCGCATGAAGAAATCCAGAGGGCGACCAAAGCCTGCTATGGCCTCTTCCCTAAACGGCTGGTAATGGAAGCGGTCTGCCAGTTTGCCGCCCGTTTCCAGGTGACGCAGATCCTGGCGGTAAGCAACGAAACGCATATTTATCGCAGCCTGCGCTATCGCGATAAAAAAGAGCAAATTCATGCAGATTACAGCGCCTTCTGGGCTACCGTCGGCGGCGAATGCGATGCCAGCGGCTATTATCATATTCCCTGCGCCATCCCCCGTAAAAGCGAAGCGGAGATTGCCAGCAAAAAACGTGCGGAGTATCGCCGGCGCTATCAGCTGCTGGATACCATCCCGGCGCAAATGACCGGGCGCCTGATTTAATCCGCACGGCCCCGCGCCAGCCACAGCACCCGGGAAAACATCTTACGCAGCAGCGTGGGGACCGACTCCACGCCTCTGCGCCCGGCCTCCATCGCCACCTCGATAGCCAGGTCCGGCTTGGATGAGCGGTGGATAGCTTTGACGATCACCCGGCGCATATTCATGGGAACCTCCGGGGGGATCATCGCCACCCGGTGAAAAACGTCCGCGAACCCCTGGCGGTACATGAAATGCTCCATGTCCATGGCGGGAAGCTCGGTCAGGTGCTCGCGCTCCTCTTCCCGATCGTTACTCAGCAACCCACGCACGGTGGCGGCATATTTTCTGCCCGCCTCATCGCCATCCACCAGCACGTGCCACTCAATGCCCATCCGGCGGGCAAACTTGATCAACGGCTTTAGCCCGGACTGGGCAAACTCGCTAACCTTGCTGCCCTCGGC
>DKMV01000147.1:744-13303 GCA_002469605.1 Leclercia sp. UBA7405 | reverse complement strand
TTCCTGGGCGGCACTACGGCCACGTTGTAAGCCAGGTTGTAGCCGCCCGCGACGCTGGCGCCCAGAATGCGCGCCAGCACCAGGGTGGAGAGGTTGGTATTCACGTAGTTGATGATACTGTCGGCCGTCAGCCAGGCGCCGAAGCGCAGGTTAGAGGAGACCGAGCGCAGGGAGAAGTGCAGCCCCGGGCGGTAGATCTTGCGGCCAAAGTAGCCGAACAGCAGCGTGCGGACCAGGGTGTTCACCAGATAACCGACGATGGCGGTCATCGCCAGCGGCCAGTAATGCGCGCTCACCACGGTGAAGGTAAAGCCGGCCAGCACCGAGGTGGTCTCGATCATGCCGATCTTGTTGAACTCCAGCTCCTTCTGCATCAGGGCGCGGAACTGCTGGCCGTGGGGGATCACCACAAAGGCAAACGACAGGGTGCGGATCAGCGGCGCCAGATCCGGGTTGTTCAGCAGGTCGCCAATCAGGCCGCTCAGCAGGAACACCACCACAAAGACGGTAATGCCCAGCCCCACGTTCAGCCAGTAGAGGGTGGTCAGCTCCAGCTGGCTAATCTCTTTGCGCTGAATGATGGAGTTGGCGATGCCGAAATCCGACAGGGTATCGGCGAGGGCGATAATCACCAGCGAGACGGTAAGCAGGCCGAACTGGTGGTTATCGATAATGCGCGCCAGCACGGTCATCTGCACCAGCCCCAGGCCGATGATAATGACCGTCGCCATGGCCGACCACTTGGCGCCGCTGATGGTTTTTTCTCGTAAGCTCATCTTAGTACGCCGCTTTGTTGACGAAGCCTTTGAAAATGGTCAGGAAGACGATCTTGATATCGAACCAGACGCTCCACTCGCGGATGTACTCCAGGTCGAACTCAATACGCTTCTCCATTTTCTCCAGGGTGTCGGTTTCGCCGCGCCAGCCGTTGATCTGCGCCCAGCCGGTAATGCCTGGCTTCACCTTATGGCGCAGCATGTAGCCCTCAATCAGCGCCCGGTACTGCTCGTTGTGGGCCACCGCGTGTGGACGCGGGCCAACGATTGACATCCCGCCGGTTAGCACGTTGATAAACTGCGGTAGCTCGTCCAGCGAGGTGCGGCGCAGGAAGTTGCCCACCCGGGTCACGCGGGGATCGTTCTGCGTCGCCTGGGTGACTACGCTGTCGTTCTCCATTACCTTCATGGAGCGGAACTTCCACACCATGATCGGCTTACCGTCCATGCCGTAGCGGGTCTGGCGGAAGATAACCGGTCCCGGCGAGGTCATTTTCACCGCCAGCGCAATACCGCACAGCACCGGGGAGATCAGCAGCAGAATCAGGGAGGAGAGGATGATGTCTTCCACGCGCTTGAGCACGCGGTTGATACCGGAGAGCGGCGTGTCGTACAGCGGCACCACCGGCACGCCGTTCACCTCTTCGATACGGGAGTGGAGGATATTAAAGGTGAACACGTCCGGGATCAGGATCACCGAACAGGTGGTGTCGGCCAGCTCGCGCATCAGCTTTTTAATGCAGGACTCTTCCTTCATCGGCATGGCGAGATAGACGTTATGGATCTTGCCGCCTTTGGCGTCCTCCACCAGCTGTTCGTAGTTACCCGCCCAGTCCGCGGTCACGCCGCCGGGTTTGGCATCGTGATAAACCCCTACTACTTCAAAGCCCAGCCACGGCTCTTTGCGAAAACTATCCAGCAGCGCCTGCCCTACCGGCAGATCCCCGGCTACGGCCACATAGCGGCGGTTATAGCCGCGATTGCGCAGCCAGCCTGCACCGAAGCGGATCAGCGAGCGGCAGACCACCATCCCGACGCTGGTTAACAGATACCAGCTTAGCCAGGTGGTAAAGCTGGTATTAAAGTCGCTATTAAAAGCCACCAGCCCGGCGCTGAAGATCAGGCTCAGGGTCCAGTTTTGCAGGAGCAACATCAGCTCCGTGGTGATCTTTACCCCGCGCCATGAACGATAGAAATCGGTCATGCCGCCGATCATCTGGAAGACCACCAGCGCAATCAGCGCCATCAGCAGGTGCAGATATAAGAACGACAGCCCGCTCAGCTTACACACCACCCACAGCCCACCGAACATGATGGTGATATCAGAAAAACGCTGCACCATAGAGATTAACGATGCATTCGTTTTGGCTCGCTCGCGCTTTTTTAGATTTGTCATCGTTGTTCCTGTTGTTTATTCCCCTCACCCCGGCTCTCTCCCCAAAGGGGAAAGAGTGAAACTGTGCCCTCCCCCTCTGAGCAGAGGGTGAGGGACGAGGGGGCAAGAATTACTGTTTCAGCAGCGCCAGAATGTCCTGCGTTCGCGCCTCCATCAGCGGAACATCGGCCCGGGACTCCACGTTCAGGCGTACCACCGGCTCGGTGTTCGAGGAGCGCAGGTTGAAACGCCACTGGGGGAAGGCCATGCTGATCCCGTCGGTGCGGTCGATCTCCAGCGCGTGGAGGGCAAAGTGGTGCTCCACCCGGGCGATGGCTTCGGCAGGCAGTTCCAGCTTGCTGTTGATTTCGCCGCTGGCCGGGAAGGCCGCCATGCGGTCGCGCACTAGCTCGCCCAGGGTTTTGCCCTTCAGGCACAGCAGCTCGGTCACCAGCAGCCAGGGGATCATGCCGCTGTCGCAGTAGGCGAAATCGCGGAAGTAGTGGTGGGCGCTCATTTCGCCGCCGTAGATAGCGTCCTCTTCGCGCATGCGCTCTTTGATAAACGCATGGCCGGTTTTGGACATCACCGGGGTGCCGCCCGCCGCCTTCACCACATCCACCGTGTTCCAGGAGAGGCGCGGGTCGTGGATAATTTTGGCTCCAGGATTTTTTTCGAGGAAGGCTTCCGCCAGCAGGCCGACGATGTAGTAGCCCTCAATAAACTGCCCTTTCTCGTCGAAGAGGAAGCAGCGGTCAAAGTCGCCGTCAAAGGCGATGCCCATATCGGCGCCGTGCTCAATCACCGCGTTGCGGGTATCGTCGCGGCACTCCGGCAGCAGCGGGTTAGGAATACCGTTCGGGAAGTTGCCGTCCGGGGTGTTATGCACCTTGATAAAGGTGACCGGCACGTTCAGCGCCTTAAAGCGCGCTTCCAGCGCATCCACCACCGGGCCGGCCGCACCGTTGCCGGAGTTGATGACCAGCTTCAGCGGCTTCAGGTTCGCCACGTCGATGTAGCCCAGCAGGTGGTCGATATACTCTTTTTGCAGGTTGATCTGCTTATAGCTGCCGCGCTTCGCCTCGTTCACCGGCGGGAAATCGTTGGCCTCCGCCAGGCGCTGCACGTCGCGCAGGCCGGTATCGCCGCTGATGGGGCGGGCGCCCTTGCGCACCAGCTTCATGCCGTTGTAGTCCATCGGGTTATGGCTGGCGGTCACTTCGATGCCGCCGTCCACCCCCAGGTGGAAGGTGGCAAAATAGATCTCTTCGGTGCCGGAGAGGCCGATGTCCAGCACGTCCACCCCCGCGTCCTGCAGCCCTTTCGCCAGCGCCAGCTTCAGGGATTCGCTGGTCAGGCGCACGTCGCCGCCGAGAACAATGGTCTGCGGCTTTAAATATTCTCCGTAGGCGCGGCCGATGCGCCACGCGATATCTTCATTCAGCTCTTCGCCCAGCCTGCCGCGAATATCGTAGGCTTTAAAACAGGTTAACTTTTCCATGATTTCCCCTTATTCAGGCAACAGTCGGCCCGCCCACACGCAGGCCCGTTTTATTTTTTGTCATTCGAATGCCCGGCACGCCGGGCAGAAAAGTCAGCGTTACACTCGCCCGTAGCGGTCCTCGAAGCGGACGATGTCGTCCTCTTCCAGGTAGGAGCCGGAACGCACTTCAATTAAATCGAGAGGAATTTTCCCGGGGTTCTCCAGGCAGTGGGTCGCCCCCAGCGGGATATAGATGGATTCGTTTTCACCCAGCAGCTTGATCTCGCCGTTGATGGTGACTTTGGCGGTGCCCGCCACCACCACCCAATGCTCCGCGCGGTGGTGGTGCATCTGCACCGACAGCCCCTCGCCCGGCTTCACGGTGATGCGTTTAACCTGGTAGCGATCGCCGGCGTCGATGGAGTCATACTTGCCCCACGGGCGGTACACTTCCCGGTGAATATGGTGCTCGTGGCGGCCGTCGGCTTTGATCTGCTCCACCACTTTTTTGACGTCCTGGACCGCGTTGCGATCGGCAATCAGCACCGCGTCTTTGGTCTGCACCACCACAAGGTCTTTCACCCCGACGGTGGTCACCAGGCCGGACTCGGCGTAGACATAGCTGTTTTCGGTTTTATGGCTAATCACATCCCCGTGGTGGACGTTGCCTTCCGCCGTATGGGCGCTGATTTCCCACAGGGAGGACCAGGAGCCGACGTCGCTCCAGCCTGCATCCATCGGCACCACTACCGCGTCGGCGGTGCGCTCCATGACCGCGTAGTCCACGGACTCTTCCGGGCAGGCCGGCAAGGCCTCTTCGTCCACGCGGATAAAATCGAGGTCTGGATCTACCACGTCCATTGCTTTTTCGCAGGCGCGCAGAATATCCGGACGGAATTTTTCCAGCTCTTCCAGGTAACGCCCGGCGCGGAACAGGAACATGCCGCTGTTCCAGTAATATTCGCCGCTGGCGACGTAGGCCTGGGCGGTTTCAAGATTTGG
Source organism: Leclercia sp. UBA7405 (assembly GCA_002469605.1). Lineage (GTDB taxonomy): Bacteria > Pseudomonadota > Gammaproteobacteria > Enterobacterales > Enterobacteriaceae > Enterobacter. Next base: position 8,667 of record DKMV01000147.1, on the reverse strand, counting down.
TTTTTCGACAAACTGCGCCACGTCAAAGGCTACGCTGTCGGATTCCCCCGCCGTCAGCTCGCCGCGGCGAATATAGCCGTAGCCGGTTTCTGGCATATCCGGCACGATGCCGAAGGTCACCAGCTTGCCGCTTTCGGCATAAGGAATAGCGGCGCGAACCGCGTCGCGGAAGGCCTCCTCCTGCTGGATAACGTGGTCAGCGGCCAGCACCAGCATCAGCGGATCGCACTCCGGGCTGCTGCGCTTCGCCGCCAGCGCCGCCAGGGCAATAGCGGGGGCGGTATTACGACCGGCAGGCTCCAGAATGATATTTTCTGTGAGTTTGTTCAGCTGGCGCAGCTGCTCGGCAACGATAAAGCGGTGCTGTTCGTTACAGATCACCACCGGGCTTTCACACTCCACGCCGTTCAGACGGCAGACCGTCGTTTGCAGCATGGTGAGCTCCCCTTTCAGGCAGAGGAACTGTTTTGGATAGAGCACGCGGGACAGCGGCCACAACCGGCTACCAGAGCCTCCAGCCATCACGACCGGATACAGTTTGCTTTGACTCATGATTTATCCCCGTATATCTGCAATAAATTGGCTCAGCACGTTCTCTTTCTCGAGGGTGCGTTCGGCATATTCACGTGCCACCGTGTTCTCTTTTGGCATGGCGAGTGCCTGTTCAATCCCGGCGACCAGCGCAGAGACCGATTCCGGCTCCACGCAGACGGCGATCCCCGGATAGCTGTCGCACAGCTGGCCTAATTCGGTTGCGGCTTCGGCGGTGATCACCGCGTTGCCCCCGACCGCCAGAATGTTGGTCAGCTTGGAGGGCAGGACGGCATCCGCCGCGCCGCGTTTCTGTACCACCAGATGGCAGTCGCCCATCTTCAGCAGCGCCGGCAGAGCGTCGTACGACTGAAGCGGGAAAAATGTCACGTTGCTCAGGCCGCGTTCCGCCGCCATTTTTTCCAGCCGGGCTTTGCCGCCGCCCTGGCCGACAATCACAAACTGCCACGGCTGGTGGCTAAGCTGTGCGGCGGCCTCGATAACGCTCTCCAGCCCCTGCTTTTCGCCGATGTTGCCGGAGTAAAGAATGATTTTTTTCTCGGCCGGCAGACCAAGCTGGGCGCGCAGTGCCTGGGCATCGCTCTCTGTCACTTCGCGAAAACGGGCCACTTCGGACCAGTTCGGGAAGAAGATCACCTTCTCGGCGGCGACCCCCTTCTCCTGCGCTTTGTTCATCATCGAGCGCGAGATGGTCGAGACATAATCCACGTTGTGCAGGCCGTTGCGCTCAAAGGCGCTGGCGAGCTTCGCCACCTTGCCACCCTTGCCTTTGCCTGCCATTCCAAGGCCCAGCATGGCGTCCACTTCATAATCCTGAATATGCAGCAGGGTGCGCGCCCCCGAGAGTTTGCCCAGCAGGCGCATGCCTGGCGTGCAGAACAGGGTCGGCACCACGCCGATAATGCGATCCGGCTTCCAGCGACGCTGCGCCATCAGCGGGAAGAAACTGCTCAGGGCAAAGCTGCCCAGGTGAATCAAACGCTTCAGGGTGGAGGGCTGTTTCGGGACATACAGCGGGCAGCGCCAGACGGTCGCGGCCCCCTGCTCCCGGCGATAGCGCCAGCTTGAGTAGCGCTCGCCCACCTTCCACTCCGGGTAATAAGGGGGTGCGGTAATGACCCGCACCTCGTGGCCCTGGCTGGCCATCCACTCCACCATTTCGCCGGTGTATTTCCCGATACCGGTGAGTTCCGGCGAGTAGTTAATGCCGTAAACAAGAATCTTCATACACTTCATCCTTCAACCTGACTCTTCGTTGGCTGCGTCTGCTCACCCCAGTCACTTGCTTCAGCAAGCTCCTGGGGATTCCCAGACTTGCCGCCTTGATTCAGGCTGAATGATTTTGTGTAAAAGCCCGGCACTCCAGCCTGACGATCCGCCAGGAAATAGGCACGACTGTTGTCGTGCACGTTGTCACTGGCGAGCAGCGCCTCTGGCGTCAGCCAGCGGTAGTCGTCGTGCTGGGCATCAGGCAGCGCCAGGGCTGCCTGATCCACCCGCAGGCGAAAACCGAGCACCACGTAATGGGTGGTGAAGTCGCTGCCGGAAAAGTTATCGTCATAGAAGTGCTGCCAGACCCCGTAAAACTGCCCTGCCGTCATCGGCAGGCGCAGCCCCAGCTCGGCTTCTGTGAGACGCAGAAAGGCGTCTGCCAGCGTCTCATCCTTCTGCACGCGCCCGCCGGGCACGAACCAGTACCCCTGGGCGGGGCGGTTGGTGCGTTTTCCCAGCAGGAACTCGCCGCGTTCGTTCTCCACCACCAGATCGATTGAGATGAGCGGAGTGGAACGCACTACCGTGGCAAAATCTTCCTGACTTAAAAACATCATTACCCCCGGAACCGGTGCTGGTTTTCCAGGAACCACTGGTAAGTACTTGCCAGCCCCTGCTCCAGCCCGACTTCGTGATACCAGCCCAGCTGGTGCAGACGGGTGACATCCAGCAGTTTGCGCGGGGTGCCGTCCGGCTTAGTGGCATCAAAGACCACGCGGCCGCGGTAGCCCACCACCTGGGCGATAGTCTGCGCCAGCTCGCGGATGGTGCAGTCCACGCCGGTGCCGACGTTGATATGCGACAGCATCGGCTCGGTGTTCTCCTGCCACACCTCGCGCGCCAGCTCCATCACGTGAATGCTGGCCGCTGCCATATCGTCCACGTGCAGGAATTCACGCATCGGCGTCCCGCTGCCCCACACCACCACGTCCGGGGCGTTCTGCTCCGTCGCCTCGTGAAAACGGCGCAGCAGCGCCGGGATGACGTGCGAGTTGCTCGGGTGGAAGTTATCGTGCGGCCCGTACAGGTTGGTCGGCATCACCGAGCGGTAGTCGCGGTTGTACTGACGGTTGTAGGACTCGCACAGCTTGATCCCGGCAATCTTGGCGATGGCGTAGGGCTCGTTGGTCGCTTCCAGGGTGCCCTGCAGCAGTTCGCTTTCGGCGATCGGCTGTTTCGCCATCTTCGGGTAGATACAGGATGAGCCGAGGAACAGCAGCTTATTCACGTCGTGCAGGTGCGCCGCGTGAATGATGTTGCTCTCGATCATCATGTTTTCGTAGATGAAATCCGCCGGGTAGGTATTGTTGGCCACAATACCCCCCACTTTTGCCGCTGCCAGATAGACCTGGTCAATGCGTTCATTTGCAAAGAAATCCTGTACCGCTTTGCTGTCGAGCAGGTTCAGCTCGTCGCGGGTGCGGACAATCACCTCGACGTCGCCGCGCTGCTCCAGCTGGCGTACAATCGCGGACCCCACCATTCCGCGATGACCGGCGACAAAAATACGTTGTTTGGTCATTCTCAGGACTCCAGCGCGATGGCAACCTCGTAGCCATGGGATTTAAGCAGGGAGTGTTTTTTCGCCGCTTCGAGATCTTTTGCCACCATCTCGGAGACCATCTCCTGCAGTGTGGTTTCTGGTTTCCAGCCCAGTTTTTCGTGCGCTTTAGTCGGGTCGCCCAGCAGGGTTTCCACTTCAGCAGGACGGAAGTAGCGCGGGTCAACTTCGACAATAACGTCGCCTGGCTGCACGCCCGGTGCGTCGTGGCCGGTCACGGAAACCACAATGCCCTTCTCGTCCACGCCGGTGCCTTCAAAGCGCAGTTTGATGCCCAGCTGCGCGGCGGCCATCTCAACGAACTGACGCACGGAGTACTGCACGCCGGTAGCGATAACGAAGTCTTCCGGTTTTTCCTGCTGCAGCATCATCCACTGCATTTTTACGTAGTCTTTGGCATGGCCCCAGTCACGCAGGGAGTCCATGTTGCCGAGGTGCAGCTTCTTCTCCAGGCCCTGAGCGATGTTGGCGATAGCGCGGGTGATTTTACGGGTCACGAAGGTTTCGCCGCGGCGCGGGGATTCGTGGTTGAAGAGAATACCGTTACAGGCGTACATGCCGTAGGATTCGCGATAGTTAACGGTGATCCAGTAAGCGTACATTTTGGCTACCGCGTACGGAGAGCGCGGATAGAACGGCGTGGTCTCTTTCTGCGGGATCTCCTGCACCAGGCCGTACAGCTCGGAGGTGGACGCCTGATAGAAGCGGGTCTTCTTCTCAAGGCCCAGGAAGCGGATCGCCTCCAGCAGACGCAGGGTACCGATAGCATCCACGTCGGCGGTGTATTCCGGGGATTCGAAGGAGACCGCCACGTGGCTCATGGCGCCCAGGTTGTACACCTCATCCGGCTGCACTTCCTGCAGAATACGGGTCAGGTTGGAGGTATCGGTCAGATCGCCATAGTGCAGGTGGAATTTCGGGTTAGCCGCGTGCGGATCCTGATAGATATGGTCAACACGCTCGGTGTTGAAGGAAGAAGCACGACGCTTAATACCGTGTACTTCGTAACCTTTCTCCAGCAGCAGTTCTGCCAGGTAAGAACCGTCCTGACCGGTAACGCCGGTGATGAGAGCGACTTTAGACATGTTGTTTTCCTCTGCTTATCAAAGTTATTCAGTTTCTACGCGTTCGCGTATCACCACTGCGGGATTGCCACGGCAAATCTTATTTGCCGGAAGCGATTTAAAAACGCTGCTGCGGGCACCGACTACCGTGCCATCGCCAACAGAAACACCAGGTGCAACAAAAACATCCGTTGCCAGCCAGCATTTTTCACCGATCGCAATAGGCGCAGCGGTAATATCAAAATGCGGGCTCATAAATTCGTGACTGCCGGTGCAGAGGTAACACTTCTGCGATACTACCGAATTGGCGCCAATGGTAATTTCGCCAAGGGTATATAACACCGCGTCATCGCCCACCCAGGCATAATCGCCAAGGGTTAATTTCCACGGATAAGTAATTTTCACCGAGGGACGAATGACTACGTTTTTTCCTATTTTTGCGCCGAAGAGGCGTAATAAAAATGCCCGCCAGCGATATAAAATTTGCGGTGACCAGGCAAATAATGTTGCCTGAACGGCCCACCACAGCTGTACTTTAATTCCGTTCCCACCGCGAAAGCCTTTCGGTACGGTGAAACCACTGAGATCCTGCATAACCTTCCCTTATATTCAGGCTTTGTTATATAAGGCTTTTGTTTTACCGGTCGTTTTCAGCCGTAAAAAATAGGACAATTCCGCCCAGAAGCCCGGCACGCGTAATATTTTGCGCTGCACTTTTTTAGCATCCTGGCACAATTCAAGATTATTAGAGGTTGACACACCACCCATCGAGAATTCAGACACCAGCCCCGAAATACGTTTAAAGGGATAACCCGCTTTATACATTCTGGCGGCCAGTGCGTAATCGGAAGAGACCTTATATTGCAAATCGTACGGGTACGTTTTTAAGCCACTGACCGGGAAGAAAATAGCCTGATGGCTGGCCGGCAGGCTGTGATAAATATACCAGCCGTGCTTTGCGGCGCGTTTTACTTTGTTACCGTCGCCAAAATCGAGCAGCGCATCGCCGATATACATGGCGCTCTCTTTCTGGCGCAGCAGCTGGCGAACAAAGAGCGCGACGTCATCATGGAAAACATCACCGGAATTGAGGAAGATGGCGTACTGCCCCTGGGCCATCTCAATGCCTTTATTCATGGCGTCGTAGATGCCTTTATCTTTCTCGCTAATGTAACGTAAGTTGAACTCACCGTTACGTTTTTCCAGGAACTCTGCGGTGCCGTCGTCCGAGCCGCCGTCGACCACGATCCATTCAAACGTGAGGCCGGGATCGCGCGCCAGGTTGCGCAGTGAGCGCCAGGTTTTTACTACCCCGTCGTAATTACGAAAGGCGACAGTAATGACGCTAAGAAACATTTAACCACCTCGTCATGAATTCGTAATATTAAGCGCCTTGCGCAAAATAAACGGACAAACAATTAAGAACGCATACTCCGGGCTAAAAATTGACCCGGTAAAAAATAGCGACACCGGCGTAAAAAGATAAAGTTGAACACGAAAATTCTGATTATCGCCAAATGCATTGATCGTCATTTTGAATACTTTAAACAGGTACCACAGCGTTAACAGAACGGCGAACCAGGAAAAGTAAATAATTAACAGATACAAGCCATTGTCTATGGTTTTACCGACATCCGCACCGTTAAAGATTCCGAATGATGCAACATATTCGTAAAGTGAGCCGAATCTTACTACGCCATCAATATGGGTTAAGGAATAACCCACCATTACCAGTGGCCCGATAATGCGATAATAAGATGACGAGCCTTCCGTTCCCAAATCCCCGAGGCGGGTCGAGATGTACGGAAATGCAAAAACAAGGCCCACTAAAAACACTGCCAGAGAAATTATCGCCAGAGGCAGTTTTTTCTTAATCGCCTCTTTATTCAGGTACTGAAACGCCCACTCCAGCAGGTAGAACAGGATAAATGTCATTACCCCAGAGAAGGAACCTGACAAGACAATTCCTGCAAGAATCATAGCATCGGTCTTGGGCGTTTTGATACCAAACTGTTTGACGCTGAGCCAAATTGAGATTAACGCCAGAGCGAAGAATGCCGGTTCGAAATAGAGCGCAGTGGTTCGCTTACCACCGAACTTAATGAAGTTCAGAACATAGCTGTTACTGTAAATCAGATATTTCGAGATTATTTCCATCAGGCTACTGCCGCCGGTTAAAATAATCTGCGCCATCTCCATTGCCGCAAGCATAACAATGATGGCAATCGCAATATAAAAGAATCTGAGGATTTTCCTATAATTGTGCGGCGAAATAGTTTTAAAGCGAATACTCCACACCATGCCAATAATAATGACGATATAGACGAACAGCATGGTCGAGGTGACATATTTGCTGGCGTCCAGCGATTGACCAAAGATGTAGTTAAATGCCGTCAGCCCTGCCCCCAGCCCCAGCGCAATCATCAGTTTCTTAACGCTGATTTTGTCCACATACAGCAGCAACAGAACCGGCAAAAAGGTAACGATAGTGATGGGGAAGCTTTCGCCGAGCTGGGCAATCTTGACGTTGACCAGCAGGTAGATCAGCGGCAGCAGCAGATAACTACAGATTCTGATAGAACGAGACATACTCCTCCAGCATCTGTTGACCACTGTAGGCCTTGCGGCTGCGATTGCGGAACGATTCCAGACTGGTGCCAAAAACGGCCTCGGCGATTGCCGCCTTCGGCTGCTGCACCAGGGACAGCACCTCCTCTTCGCTGAAGGTTTTGCCGCCCGATTTTTCCAACACTTCGCGCGCGGCGTCGCTGTGGGTGGCGACAACCGGTACGCCGATGGAGAGCGCTTCGCACAAAATCAGCGGGTAGTTATCCACCCGGGAGCTGAACACCAGCGCGTCCATGCCGTTCAGGGCACTCATCAGCTTGCGCTTGTCGGTCTCAAAACCGTGGTTCACCACGTTCTTACCTTCAAAAGGCGAGAATTTACCGAAGGTGTGCAGCTCGATTTTGTCCCCCAGCGCCATCATGTCGCGCACCAGCTGCTGGTTGGTTTTGCCGTCGTAGCGCAGGTCGTGGGCGACGATAGCGATTTTCGGTTTGCCGGCGGTGACGGGCACGGGGGTCAGCTCCGCCAGAATCTCTTCTGTCGCCACGTCAATGCCGTTATTGATGATCTTGCAGCGCCCTGCCCCGTACAGGCTATTGAAGGCGTCCGCCACGTGCTGGCTTGGCGAAATAAAGGTACAGCCAAGCGAGAGCATGTCGCGGAACAGCTGGCGCTTGCCCTCCACCAGCTGATGCGCGCGATCCACTTTCACCGGCGGATAGTTGCCGAGGGTTGGGCATTTCTGGCAGTTGGTTTTCCAGCCTTCGCAGCCGTCGGTAAAGGCGCAGCGGCCGGTCACGCTCCAGTGGTCGTGCAGGGTCCAGACAAAGGTGACGTCTGGCTTGTGCACCTTCACCTTCTGGCAAAAGGCCACCACCTCTTCCAGCTTCAGCCAGTAGCTGTGCA
>DKMV01000147.1:0-617 GCA_002469605.1 Leclercia sp. UBA7405 | reverse complement strand
GTGAAAGTGCAGCACCACCGGGCCCGGCGTGCGGGTAACGGTGCGATATAGTCTGTTCAGGTTGCCGAACAGATCGCGATTAAAGAGGCGAAACAGGGCGATGTTCGCCACCGAGGTCAGGCGCGGGGTGTGTTTTACCACCTGCGGGTAACGGTCGTGGCTGACGCTTTTCTTGCCGCCCTTGCCGTAACCGTAGATAAAGCGTGACTGAAGTCCTTTTTGCAGCGCGCGCTGGTGCAGATCCAGCGCCACCCCTGCCGCCCCGCCTTCGGCGAGGCGCACGTTAAATTGCAGAATATTCATTTGATCACCTTCACCCGGGCTTTTTCACCCACCACCAGCGCGTTATCCGGGATGCTGTCGAGCACCACGCTGCCCGCGCCAACGGTGACGTTATTGCCCACGGTGATATCCCCTATCATCACCACGTTGGCACCAAGCTCAACGTTATTGCCAATTACCGGGCAGGCCAGGCTATCCGGGCCGCGATTACCCAGGGTCACGCCGTGACGGATAGTAAAATCGTCGCCGGCGACCACGAATTTATTGATCACCACCGCATAGCCGTGGTGAATGGTAAAGCGGCGGCCGATGGTGGCCGCGGCCTGGATCTCATA
>DKMV01000141.1 GCA_002469605.1 Leclercia sp. UBA7405 | reverse complement strand
CGATTTTCTTTGCCGGGAGCCCGGGTCGCCAGGGTGGTGCAGATTGAGCCACCCTGGCACGTTCACCGGTGCGGGTGTGACAGAGAAGCAGTGGTCGTGAAGTGAACGGAATTACCACCTGAGCCGCATGTTCCCCTCACCCTAACCCTCTCCCCATAGGGGAGAGGGGAATGGACGGTGCGCTCTGGGCCCCTCATCCCCAAAGGGGAGAGGGGACAACCATTGCGGTCTGGTGCCCTCACCCCAGCCCTCTCCCACAGGGAGAGGGAGCAAACACAAAAAAATGACAATTAGCATTGTCATTTTGCTTTTACCTCGACCTCACTCCGGTGCCCTCACCATCCTCCCACTGGTCACAAATGTCCCCGCCCCCAGGTGATGCAGCGTATTCCGCTTATCCTCATCAAACTGCCAGCGCCCGGCGACAAACGCCCGCTCATCCGCCGCGGCGGCGACTACCTCGCCGAACAGGGTGTCGTACTTTTCGGCAGCCGAGGTCGCCGGCAGCAGGCGGCACTCCATCCACGCCAGGCACTTCTCTTCGATAACCGGCAGCCCCAGCACCGGGCCGGTCACCGCCGGAATACCGTAACAGTTGAACTTATCCTCATCCCGTCCGCTTACGCTACCCACCGCGTACGTCCAGTTGGCGGCAGCCACGCCTGGAATAACAATCCCGAACATGCCGCTGCGCTCAATCAGCTCCCGCGACCAGGCGCTTTTATCCACCACGATGACAATGCGCGGCGGTTCGAACTCCACCGGCATTGACCAGGCGGCGGCCATCACGTTGCGTCGGTCAATGCTGTCGTCGCGGCTGGTGATTAACACCGTCGGGCCATGGTTCAGCAGGCGGCTGGCGTGTTTTAACTCAACGGGGCGAAAGTGGCTCATGGCAAATCCTCAGTAAAGGCGATAACGCATTAAACGTCTGAAGGGCAGGGAAAATCAATACGCAACAATTCGTTCATAAGTTCGTCACATAGCGGTCCTACAGTGGCGGCACTAAATCCCAAAGAGGATAACAATATGCTCACCCCCATCACGCTCAATGGCGTCTCGTACGCTTTTGGCGCGCATACCGTATTACACCAAATCGATCTGCACATCGAGGCGGGCAGCGTGGTTGCGCTGCTTGGGCCTTCAGGCTGCGGAAAAAGCACGCTGTTACGTCTGCTGGCCGGGTTAACCCAGCCGCTGGAAGGCGACATCTGTTTTGGCGACCGTCAGGTGGCCAGAGCCGGCTGGTCGCTGCCCCCCGAAGCGCGCGACATTGGCATGGTCTTTCAGGATTACGCCCTCTGGCCGCATATGACGGTGGCGCAGAACGTCGCCTTTCCGCTCAGGATGCGCAACGTGGCGCGTTCACAGCGCGAGGTCCGCGTCACCCAGGCACTGAAGCGGGTTGGCCTGAGCGAGTTTGCCGACCGCAAACCGGCGGGGCTCTCCGGCGGGCAGCAGCAGCGCGTGGCGCTGGCGCGCGCCATCGTGGCCGAACCCCGGGTGCTGCTCTTTGACGAGCCGCTTTCCAACCTCGACAGCGAACTGCGCGAGTCGCTCTGTATGGAGATGGCGTCGCTACTGCGCCAGCTTGGCACCACCGCCGTTTACGTTACGCACGACCGTCGCGAGGCCGAGATCCTGGCCGACCGCATTGTGCATCTTGCCGCGGGCAGCGTCGCTGCCGATCGTTTGCTTCAATCCTCAGGGGTCTTTGCATGAAATCAACACTGTCTGTAAAAAAAGGAGTGCTGTTAGCCATGGCATTATCGTCCGTTATGATCTCCAGCGCCCACGCGCTGACGGTCTATACCGCCGGGCCGGGCTCGCTGGCGAAAAGCCTCGCCAGCGGCTTTGAAAAGAAAACCGGCGTGAAGGTGGATATCTTCCAGGCCACCACCGGCAAGGTGATGGCGCGACTGGAGGCGGAACAGGCCAACCCGCAGGCCGATATTCTGATCTCCGCCTCCTGGGATACGGCGGAAGATCTGCATAATCGCGGCTGGCTGCTGCCGTACCAGAGCGCCAACGCCGAAAAGGTCCCCGCTGACCTGAAATCGGGCGACTTTGTCGCGCAGGGCATCTCCGCGCTGGGGATCGTCTGGAACAGCAAAAGCGGCACGCCGGAGCCAAAAGAGTGGCAGGATCTCACCTCTGCGGCCTTTAAAGATAAAGTCACTACCCCGGACCCGGCGCTCTCCGGCGCCTCTCTGGATCTGCTGATCGGGCTGCAAAACGGCATGGGCGATAAAGCCTGGTCGCTGTTCGACGAGCTGAAAAAGAACGGCATGGTGGTAAGCGGCCCGAACGCCCAGGCGGTTACGCCGGTGATGCAGGGAGCAAAAGCCGCCGTCTTTGGCGCGGTGGATTACGTCTCCTATGGCAATATCAACCAGGGCGAATCCCTGAAGGTGATCTTCCCGGCCAGCGGCACGGTGATCGCCCCGCGCCCGATGATGATCCTCAAATCCACACCGCATGCGGATGACGCCAAAGCCTTTATCGATTACGTGCTGTCGCCGGAAGGCCAGGCGATGGTCGCCGATGCCTGGCTGATGCCCGCCCGTGAAGATGTGCAGGCCAAACGCCCGCTGCTGAACGAGCTAAAAATTCTGCCGACCAAAAGCGACGGCACCAGCGAGCGCAGTGACATTCTTAAGCGTTTCAACGCCATTTTCTCTCTGTAACCCATCCGACGGGGGCAACCCCGTCTTCAGGATCTCCCGTGAAACAGCCATTTCTGTCGGGCGCGACGCTCACCATGCTGATGGTGCTGGTGGCGCTCCCGCTCGTTTTTATCCTGCTCCAGGCGATTTTTCCGCAGTTTAGCGCCGGCGATTTTACCGGCGCCTTTGGCGGCGTGGGCCAACTGCTGGCCGAGCCGCAGCTCCCGACTATGCTGGGCGGCACCCTGCAAATCGCCCTCGGGGTGGCGCTGGTAAGCGCTTTGATCGGTTTTCCGCTGGGGGTGGCGCGTGGGCTCTTTAACCTGCCGCTGCCGCGCCTGTGGGATCTGCTATTCCTGATCCCGTTTCTGACCCCGCCCTATATTGCGGCGCTATCGTGGATGCTGGTATTGCAGAGCAACGGCTATCTGCAGCAGCTGACGGGGAGCAATCTTAACGATCTGCTGTTCAGTAAAACCGGCATCGTGCTGGTGATGGCGATGAATATCTTCCCGGTGGTCTATTTTGCCGTCTCGCGCAGCCTGCTCGCCAGCGGGCAGCGGCTGGCGCTGGTGGCCAGGGTGCACGGGGCCAGCGCGGGCAGGGCGTTCTGGCACATTACGCTGCCGATGCTCTCGCCGGCGCTGGCGGCGGGAATGCTGTTGGCCTTTACCCTGGCGATTGAGGAATTTGGCGTGCCGGCGGCGCTGGGCTCCCGTGCCGGGGTGGTAATGCTGACTACCGATATCGAGAAAAAGCTCGCCGACTGGCCCGTAGATCTCTCTGGGGCGTCGATGCTCTCAATGGTTCTGGTGGTTATCGCCCTCAGCGCCTGGGCTTTGCAGAAGAAGCTGACCGGCCAGCATGACGTTACCAGCGTGACCGGCAAACCCACCGAAAACATGGGGGCAGAGGCGGGCGCCTGGCGCTGGCCAATAGCTGTCCTGATGGCGCTGGTGGGGCTGATCGCCGTGGTGCTGCCCGGCGCGTCTATGGCCTTATCGGGTATTCTGGGAACGCTCTCCGGCGGGGTGAATCTCGAAAACGTGACGCTGTCACACTACGCGGCGCTCTTTAGCCAGCAGGGGGATGCGCTTGCGGCGCTGGGCACCAGTCTTTCGCTGGCGCTGGGAGCGGCCTGCATTACCGGGCTGCTGGGTCTGCTGGCCGCCTGGCTGGTGGTGGTGCAAAAAATCAGAGGCCGCGCGCTGATGGATGCCCTTTCGCTGATGCCCGCAGCGCTGCCGGGAATTGTGGTTGGGGTGGGCTTGATTCTGCTGTGGAACCGCAGCTTCTGGCCGATCTCACCTTATAACAGCTGGGTTATTTTGCTGCTCTCTTACTGCTGCCTGCTG
>DKMV01000145.1 GCA_002469605.1 Leclercia sp. UBA7405 | reverse complement strand
GTTAACGAGGAATAGATGGTCTTTCGAATCGCAAGCTCCCCCTATACCCATAACCAGCGCCAGACATCGCGCATTATGATACTGGTCTGCCTGGCGGCAGTGCCGGGCATTGCCGTTCAGTTCTGGTTCTTTGGCTGGGGGACGCTGTTTCAGATAATCCTGGGCTGCCTGAGCGCCCTTGCCGCCGAAGCGCTGGTCTTAAAACTGCGCAAGATGGCGGTCAGCAAAATTCTGGCGGATAACTCCGCTCTGCTCACCGGTCTGCTGCTGGCGATCAGTATTCCGCCCTTTGCCCCCTGGTGGATGGTGGTGCTGGGCACCCTGTTTGCGGTCATTATCGCGAAACAACTCTATGGCGGCCTGGGACACAACCCCTTTAACCCGGCGATGATCGGTTATGTGGTGCTGCTGATCTCCTTCCCGGTGCAGATGACCAGCTGGCTGCCGCCCCATGAGATTGCCGCTACCGTCCCGGGCTTTATGGATGCCCTGCAGGTGATCTTCACCGGGCAGAGCGCCAGCGGCGATATGACTACTCTGCGCATGGGCGTGGATGGCATCAGCCAGGCCACCCCGCTGGATACCTTTAAGACCTCTCTGCATGCCGGGCATAGCGTTGAGCAGATCCTGCAAATGCCTATCTACAGCGGCGTGCTGGCGGGTGCGGGCTGGCAGTGGGTTAACCTGGCCTATCTGCTGGGCGGCCTCTTCCTGCTGGGGCAGAAGGCGATTCGCTGGCATATTCCGGTGAGTTTCCTCGTTTCCCTGGCACTCTGCGCGACCCTGGGCTGGATCTTCTCTCCGGACTCGCTGGCCTCGCCGCAGATCCACCTGCTCTCCGGTGCCACCATGCTTGGGGCCTTCTTTATTCTGACCGACCCGGTCACCGCCTCGACGACCAACCGCGGCCGCCTGATTTTCGGCGCGCTGGCGGGGCTGCTGGTGTGGTTGATTCGCTCTTTCGGCGGCTATCCGGACGGCGTCGCCTTTGCCGTGCTGCTGGCCAACATCACCGTACCGCTAATCGACTACTACACGCGCCCGCGCGTGTACGGGCACCGTTGAGGATCCGTCATGCTTAAGACAATGCAAAAACACGGGCTGACTTTGGCGATCTTCGCCGCCGTCCTTACCGGCCTGACGGCGGTGGTAAATCAGCTCACTAAACCAACTATCGACAGGCAGGCTGCTAATCAGCAGAAAGCGCTGTTCGATCAGGTAATCCCGTCTGAACTCTATGATAACGATCTGCAGCAAAGCTGCTTTGTGGTGCAGGCGCCGCAGCTTGGCAAAGGTAACCATCGCGTGTTTATTGCCCGCAAAGGGGGGACGCCGGTAGGGGCGGTAATGGAAACCACCGCACCGGATGGTTACTCCGGAGCGATCCAGCTGCTGGTCGGCACCGATTTTTCCGGCACCGTGCTGGGCACCCGCGTCACAGAACATCACGAAACGCCGGGTCTCGGGGATAAGATTGACCTTCGCCTCAGCGACTGGATTTTACACTTCGCCGGCAAGGTCATTCACGGCGAACATGATGCCGCCTTTGCGGTGAAAAAAGATGGCGGCGAGTTCGATCAGTTTACCGGTGCTACTATTACCCCGCGTGCGGTAGTCAATGCGGTAAAACGTGCGGGGCTGTATGCCCAGACGCTGCCTGCGCAACTTAACTATCTTCAGGCCTGTGGAGAGTCATCATGAGCCAGGTAAAAGAGGTCATCGTCCAGGGACTCTGGAAAAATAACTCCGCGCTGGTGCAGCTGCTGGGGATGTGCCCGCTGCTGGCCGTCACCTCCACCGCCACCAACGCCCTGGGGCTGGGGCTGGCGACCACGCTGGTGCTGACCCTGACCAACTTCTCTATCTCTGCCCTGCGCCGCTGGACGCCGTCAGAAATCCGTATTCCTATCTTCGTCATGATCATCGCCTCGGTCGTGAGCGTGGTGCAGATGCTGATCAACGCCTACGCCTTTGGTCTTTACCAGTCGCTCGGGATCTTTATCCCCCTGATTGTGACCAACTGCATCGTGGTGGGCCGGGCGGAAGCCTTTGCGGTGAAGAACGATCCTGCCATCTCGGCTCTCGACGGTTTTTCCATCGGGATGGGGGCCACCTGCGCCATGTTCGTGCTCGGCTCCATGCGTGAGATCCTCGGCAACGGTACGCTCTTTGACGGCGCGGACGCGCTGCTGGGCGGCTGGGCCAAAGCCCTGCGCATTGAGGTTTTCCATACCGATACCCCGTTCCTGCTGGCGATGCTGCCGCCGGGAGCCTTTATCGGTCTCGGCATGATGCTGGCGGTTAAATATCTGATTGATGAAAAACGTAAAAACCGCGCTGCCGCCCGCAGCGCCAGCGTTGAGAACGTAGAGGACGGCGCGCCCGGGAAGGCCTGATGAATAAAGAGAAACGCTTAGCCATACTCCAGCGTCTGCACGATGCGGATCCCCATCCCACGACGGAGCTGAACTACACCACCCCCTTTGAACTGCTGATTGCCGTGCTGCTCTCAGCCCAGGCCACGGACGTGAGCGTCAACAAGGCAACCGCAAAGCTCTATCCGGTGGCGAATACCCCGGCGGCGATGCTGGCGCTTGGCGTTGAAGGGGTGAAAAGCTATATCAAGACCATTGGCCTGTTTAACAGCAAAGCCGAAAACGTGATAAAGACCTGCCGCATCCTGCTGGAGCAGCACGGCGGTGAGGTGCCAGAAGATCGTGCCGCCCTCGAGGCCCTGCCGGGCGTCGGGCGTAAAACCGCCAACGTGGTGCTCAATACCGCTTTTGGCTGGCCGACTATTGCCGTGGATACCCATATTTTCCGCGTCTGCAACCGCACCCAGTTTGCACCGGGTAAAAACGTCGAACAGGTTGAAGAGAAGCTGCTGAAGGTGGTGCCTGCGGCGTTTAAGGTGGATTGCCACCACTGGCTTATCCTCCACGGCCGGTATACCTGTATTGCGCGTAAACCCCGCTGCGGCTCCTGCCTGATTGAAGATTTATGCGAGTACAAAGAGAAAGTCTATGCCTGAACCGTCGCCCGACGGTTCTCTCTTTCCTCTACTCTGCCAGTCTGCGTTTTGCACAACGATCCATCTCCTTTACCGCTCCGGTGCATGGCGATTATTTGGCTTATTAACGACCAGACGGGTTAATTCTTTTTTTATCAGCGAAATTTTCTATATAAGTGTGATCGCGATCACTTTGATAACCTGGTGTTAGCTTTTTGTGTCGAAACGGATATCAAAGCCCTACGGTGACGGGACGGATGGGGAATTAACCGAGATATCTGACCAGTTATTTTTCAGATTCCAGCCCTTATCACTACATTTGCGCGTTGACAGCAGAACATATCGCCACACCCACCATATTCCCCCTAAGCGGTAGTGAAAAAAACCAGCAAAACCGTCTGGCTGAAATTTAACGCTAAATAACATTTGAATTAATGGACGATTGTAGGGGCTCAGTTAAATGTAACAGGTTATTACAAATGTATTGCCAGATGGGTCAGGATAGTGAACATTACCCGCCGTTTCCCCTCCCAATATAACTATAAGGCGGATGGACCCTGGTCATTACGCTATGAACACCCCCGTTAATATGGGATGTAAAAAAAGAGGTATATGTGTCTACTGCAAACAAAAAACCAGCAGATGAAAGCATAAGTCTTAATGCTTTCAAACAACCGAAATCGTTCTATCTCATTTTCTCGATTGAGCTGTGGGAGCGTTTCGGATATTACGGTCTGCAAGGGATCATGGCAGTCTACCTGGTTAAACAGCTGGGTATGTCAGAAGCCGATTCCATCACCCTTTTCTCTTCTTTCAGTGCCCTGGTGTATGGTCTGGTCGCAATCGGCGGCTGGCTGGGCGATAAAGTGCTGGGTACCAAACGTGTCATTCTGCTGGGCGCCATCGTTCTGGCGATCGGCTATGGCCTGGTAGCATGGTCCGGCCATGACGCCGCCGTGGTGTATATGGGTATGGCGACTATCGCCGTGGGTAACGGCCTGTTTAAAGCCAACCCGTCTTCCCTGCTCTCCACCTGCTATCAGAAAGATGACCCGCGTCTGGACGGTGCATTCACCATGTACTATATGTCCATCAACATCGGTTCCTTCTTCTCAATGCTGGCGACCCCGTGGCTGGCCGCGAAGTTCGGCTGGAGCGTGGCCTTCGCCCTGAGCTTTGTAGGTATGCTGATTACGGTCGTGAACTTCCTGTTCTGCCGCAGCTGGGTTAAGGACTACGGTTCTAAGCCTGACTTTGCGCCGGTACAGATGGGCAAACTGCTGGCGACTATCGTGGGCGTGGTGGTTCTGGTTGCTATCGCCACCTGGCTGCTGCACAACCAGGGTATCGCCCGTGCGGTACTGGGCGTGGTTGCGCTGGGTATCGTTATCATCTTCGCTAAAGAAGCCTTCGCCATGCAGGGCGCTGCGCGCCGTAAGATGATCGTGGCCTTCATCCTGATGGTTGAAGCTATCGTCTTCTTCGTACTCTACAGCCAGATGCCGACCTCGCTGAACTTCTTCGCTATCCGTAACGTTGAGCACTCTATTCTGGGTATCGCGTTCGAGCCGGAGCAGTATCAGGCCCTGAACCCGTTCTGGATCATGGTGGGTAGCCCGATTCTGGCCGCTATCTATAACAAGATGGGCGACCGCCTGCCGATGCCGCACAAGTTCGCTATCGGTATGGTGCTCTGCTCCGGTGCCTTCCTGGTGCTGCCGCTGGGTGCGAAATTTGCTACCGACGCGGGTATCGTCTCCGTTAACTGGCTGATCCTGAGCTACGCCCTGCAGTCTATCGGTGAGCTGATGATCTCCGGTCTGGGTCTGGCGATGGTGGCACAGCTGGTTCCGCAGCGTCTGATGGGCTTCATCATGGGTAGCTGGTTCCTGACCACCGCCGGTGCGGCGATTATCGCCGGTAAGATTGCGAACCTGATGGCGGTGCCGGAAAACGTTACCGATCCGCTGCTCTCGCTGAACGTCTACGGTACCGTCTTTATGCAGATTGGTATTGCGACCGCCGTGATCGCCGTGCTGATGCTGCTGACCGCACCAAAACTGAATCGTATGACTCAGGACGACGACAAAGACGCGAAAACAAGCGATACCGCTACCGCGTAAAGTCATCGGGAAACGACTGAATTGAAGCCGCTAACTGTGCGTTAGCGGCTTTTTTTTTACCCCAACGCGCACTAACATAGCCTTAACCTCAGTCAAAAGGAGTTACCGATGAAACTGTTCTACAAACCGGGTGCCTGTTCCCTTGCCTCCCACATTACGCTGCAGGAGAGCGGAAAAGATTTCACCCTGAACGGCGTTGACCTGATGAATAAACGCCTAGAGAACGGAGATGACTATTTTGCCATCAACCCGAAGGGACAGGTTCCGGCTCTGCTGTTAGACGACGGTACGCTGCTGACGGAAGGTGTAGCAATCATGCAGTACCTGGCCGACGCGGTACCGGATCGTCAGCTGCTGGCCCCAACCGGCAGCGTGGCGCGCTACAAGACGCTGGAGTGGCTCAATTACATCGCTACCGAGCTGCACAAGGGCTTCACCCCGCTCTTCCGCCCGGATACGCCGGAGGAGTACAAGCCGACCGTGCGTGCCCTGCTGGAGAAAAAACTGCAGTATGTGAACGAGTCGCTGAAGGATGACCAGTGGATTTGCGGCCAGCGCTTTACCATTGCCGACGCTTATCTGTTTACCGTGCTGCGCTGGGCGCGGGCGGTGAAGCTGAATATGGAAGGGCTGGGCCATATCGCGTCCTATATGGATCGCGTGGCGGCGCGTCCGACCGTCGCGGCGGCGCTGCAGGCTGAAGGGTTAAACTAAGTTTCTGATTTACCGGGTGGCGCAACGCCACCCGGCTTGGTTTACAGCCGCGTGGCGCTGAAGAAGTGCTCTGGCTTAGCGATACGATCCTGTGCCGCCACCACCTGCAGTTCGTACTCCTGCATCTCTTTGGTGGCGATCATAATTTCATAAACCGCCGCCGTAACGTGCTCCAGCGCGTCGCGCAGGCTCGCCCCCTGCAGCAGTTTCACCAGCAGCAGACCGCTGGT
>DKMV01000297.1:6818-12466 GCA_002469605.1 Leclercia sp. UBA7405 | reverse complement strand
TCCGGTATCGGCCTGCCGAAAGAGAAGCAGAAGCGCTACGGTGAAATTGCCGCTCGCCTCTCTGAGCTAGGCTCGACCTACAGCAACAACGTGCTCGACGCCACCATGGGCTGGAGCAAGCTGATTACCGACGAAGCCGATCTGGCAGGCATGCCGGAAAGCGCCCTGGCGGCGGCGAAAGCCCAGGCCGAGGCCAAAGAGCAGGAAGGCTACCTGTTGACCCTGGATATCCCGAGCTACCTGCCGGTGATGACCTACTGTGACAACCAGGCCCTGCGCGAAGAGATGTATCGCGCCTACAGCACCCGCGCCTCTGACCAGGGGCCGAATGCGGGCAAATGGGACAACAGCCCGGTGATGGCGGAAATCCTCGCCCTGCGCCACGAGCTGGCCCAGCTGCTGGGCTTTGAAAGCTACGCCTGGAAATCCCTCGCCACTAAAATGGCCGAGAACCCGCAGCAGGTGCTCGACTTCCTGACCGATCTGGCAAAACGCGCCCGTCCACAGGGTGAAAAAGAGCTGGCCCAGCTGCGCGCCTTCGCCAAAGCGGAGTTCGGCGTGGATGAACTACAGCCGTGGGACATCGCGTACTACAGCGAAAAGCAGAAGCAGCATCTCTACAGCATCAGCGACGAGCAGTTGCGCCCTTACTTCCCGGAAAACAAAGCCGTTAACGGCCTGTTCGAAGTGGTTAAACGCATTTATGGCATCACCGCTAAAGAGCGTACCGATATCGACGTCTGGCATCCGGAAGTGCGCTTCTTTGAGCTGTATGACGATCAGAATGAACTGCGCGGCAGCTTCTACCTCGATCTCTACGCGCGTGAGAACAAGCGCGGCGGTGCCTGGATGGATGACTGTGTGGGTCAGATGCGTAAAGCGGACGGCTCCCTGCAAAAGCCGGTAGCCTACCTGACCTGTAACTTTAACCGTCCGGTGAACGGCAAGCCGGCGCTCTTTACCCATGACGAAGTAATCACCCTGTTCCACGAGTTCGGCCACGGTCTGCACCATATGCTGACCCGCGTCGAAACCGCTGGGGTAGCCGGTATCAGCGGCGTGCCGTGGGATGCGGTGGAGCTGCCGAGCCAGTTTATGGAGAACTGGTGCTGGGAGCCGGAAGCGCTGGCCTTTATCTCCGGCCACTACGAAACCGGCGAGCCGCTGCCGACCGAACTGCTGGATAAAATGCTGGCGGCGAAGAACTACCAGGCGGCGATGTTTATCCTGCGCCAGCTGGAGTTTGGCCTGTTCGATTTCCGTCTGCATGCCGAGTTCAGCCCGGAGCAGGGGGCAAAAGTCCTTGAGACCCTGGCCGAGATCAAAAAGCAGGTTGCCCTTATCCCGGGCCCAACCTGGGGCCGCTTCCCGCACGCCTTCAGCCATATCTTTGCCGGCGGCTACGCGGCGGGCTACTACAGCTACCTGTGGGCCGACGTGCTGGCGGCGGATGCCTATTCCCGCTTTGAGGAAGAGGGGATCTTTAACCGTGAAACCGGCCAGTCGTTCCTCGATAACATCCTGACCCGCGGTGGATCGGAAGAGCCGATGGAGCTGTTCAAGCGCTTCCGCGGTCGCGAGCCGCAGCTGGATGCGATGCTTGAGCATTACGGCATCAAGGGCTAGTCGATTCGTGAAGATCCATTTAGTAGATGAAACGGGCGCCGGAGACGGCGCCTTATCTGTTCTGGCGGCCCGCTGGGGGCTGGAGCAGGATGAAGAGAACCCGATGGCGCTGGTGATGACGGCAACGCATCTGGAGCTGCGTAAACGCGATGAGCCAAAGCTCGGCGGGATTTTTGTCGACTTTGTTAGCGGCGCCATGGCGCACCGGCGCAAGTTTGGCGGCGGGCGCGGCGAGGCGGTGGCGAAAGCGGTGGGAATCAAAGGCAGCTATCTGCCGGACGTGGTAGACGCTACGGCAGGGCTGGGGCGCGATGCCTTTGTGCTGGCCTCCGTCGGCTGCCGCGTGCGGATGCTGGAGCGCAACCCGGTGGTGGCGGCGCTGCTTGATGACGGCCTGACGCGCGGCTATGCCGACCCGGAAATCGGCGGCTGGCTGCAGGAGCGGTTGCAGCTGATCCACGCCTCCAGCCTGACGGCGTTAACGGATATTACTCCACGTCCGCAGGTGGTCTATCTCGATCCCATGTTCCCGCATAAGCAGAAAAGCGCGCTGGTGAAAAAAGAGATGCGGGTGTTTCAGTCGCTGGTGGGGCCGGATCTGGATGCGGATGGGCTGCTGGCGCCTGCTCGCCTGCTGGCGACAAAGCGGGTAGTGGTGAAGCGACCGGACTATGCCCCGCCGCTGGCGGAGGTGGCGACCACTAACGCGGTGGTGACCAAAGGGCACCGGTTTGATATTTATGCGGGGACGCCGGAATAATTGTGCGGCTTGAGCCCCTCACCCTAACCCTCTCCCCAGAGGGAGAGGGAACCGATCGAGCCCTGGGGTGAGGGATAAATTACTTACTCGTCTTCTTCGTCGCGCAGCGGAACAATCAGCATATCAACGTGAACGGTGTTGATCAGCTGACGCGCAGAGGACATCAGCTTGCTCCAGAAGTCCTGGTGATGACCGCAAACCACCAGATCCATATCGTATTTCTTAATCGCGTCTACCAGCACTTGGCCCAGGTCGCCGCTGCCGCTCAGGGTCTCGGTGATCGGGTAGCCTGCATTGGTGGAGAGCTCGGTCAGGGCGTGGTGGGTCTCTTCAGAAATACGCTTCTGCATATCCCCCAGGTTCACATCAATAAGGCCGGTATAGAGATCGGAGTAATTAACGTCAACGTGAATCAGGGAAACTTTCGCATTGTACGGGCGTGCCATGGATACCGCTTTATCGACCAGCACTTTGCTCTCAGGGGAGAGATCTACCGCGATGAGAATATGTTTGTAAGCCATAGTGTTACTCCTTCCTTAAGTTTTCGATGACCATTGCGTGCAGCAGTCGTTTACCTTGTTCCATTACGGCCCAGTTGGACAAATTTTTCAAGCATTGGTGTTGATAACGATTAAGCTTGTGGCAAAAAAATTAACGGATCTCCTACACTATTGAATAAGCCGTTCGGATCGTAAAATGTGAAGCCGATCGGTTTTCGAGTCACTCTTTCACTGAGCGTCTGTCAGGTTATCGGGGAGCGGTAGTCCCGGAGCGTTGCTTCGCGGGCGTGTCGCCGGGGGGGAGATATGATTAGCACCGTCGCATTGTTTTGGGCGTTATGTGTGGTTTGCATAGTGAATATGGCGCGCTATTTCTCATCATTACGCGCGCTACTGGTCGTACTTCGTGGTTGCGATCCGCTGCTTTATCAATATGTGGACGGTGGAGGCTTCTTCACCTCGCATGGACAGCCCAGCAAGCAGATGCGTCTGGTGGGATATATCTACTACCAGCGTTACCGCGATCATCATGATGACGAGTTTATCCGTCGCTGTGAGCGTCTGCGCCGCCAGTTTATACTTACCAGCGCCCTCTGTGGGCTGGTGGTGGTAAGTATGATTGCGCTGATGATCTGGCACTGAGCATAAAAAGGCGAGGCTATCCTCGCCTTGTTTATTTCAGGGTTTCACCGTGAAGCGGAGATGCCTGACATCTTGTTGTACAGAGAATACTTTTCCGCTGTAGGCGATGCTGACCTCGCCATTTTTATCTATAAACGCCTCAGTGATGCTGCCTGTACCCTCAAGAACGGGACGTTTTGTCGCGAGCTGCTGAATCACGTCTGCATCTTTCGCTGCTATCTCCCGGGAGAGATAGTATCGGTAAATCGTGGGCACCGTAGCACCCCCCCGGTCGTTTACCGTCATGTAAAGCCAGACGTTGTCAGATAATTTATAAGCTCGCTGTAACACATCACCACTACGGGGATTAGGCTGGTGGTTTAGCCATATAAATCCTGCAACCAGGATTAGTAGCACAACGGTGACAAGCCGGTGAATCCACTTAATAGCCATTCTGAATGGCATATTCTATTTCGGCCGCTTCACGCATGTTGTTAGTAATGATGATTGAACCTGGTCCATGACGAGGTACAGAAGCCATACATTTTCCCTTGCAAGATATTCTCTTCGAACCCAACAAGATAGTTGTTTCAGCCCTCAATTTCTGAACAAAAAATGTTCAGATTTTCCTTATGAATCAGCATCCTTAGGAAAAAAGTATAAAAAAAGCGGGTCAGTTTCCTGACCCGCTTTTTTGTCTCTGCCTGCGATTAGAGGAACTGCAGGGAGATCCAGTACAGTCCGCCGGAGAGCAGAATGGACGCCGGAAGGGTAAACACCCAGGCCATCAGAATGTTGGTAACGGTTTTGCGCTGCAGACCGCCGCCATCAACAATCATGGTACCCGCCACGGACGAGGACAGTACGTGGGTGGTGGAGACCGGCATACCGGTATAACTTGCCAGACCGATAGAGACCGCCGCCGTCATCTGGGCGGACATCCCCTGTGCGTAGGTCATGCCTTTCTTACCGATCTTCTCACCGATGGTAGTCGCAACGCGACGCCAGCCGATCATGGTACCGACACCCAGCGCCAGCGCGACGGCCATGATGATCCAGATTGGCGCATACTCGATGGTATTCAGCATATCGCTTTTCAGTTTCTTCAGCAGACGCTGGTCGCCCGCGTTCACTTCAGGCAATTTACCCACTTTGTCGGTCACGTCGGAGATGCACAGCATAATGCGGCGCAGCTGCCCACGTTGCTCAACGGAGAGTTTGTCGTAGCTTTCGATATCCGTCAGCATGCCTTTCGCGCGTTGCAGCGCGTTAATGGCATTTGCCGGATGGCAGTGGAACTCGCCTGGGGCGGTCGCGGCACCAGCGTCCGGAGACGGAATCAGCTGATCCACGCCGGTCGCTTTCTTCAGCAGGTCAGGACGTTGCTGGAAGAAGGTCTCCACGTTGTTGACGGCATCGCGGGTACGGGTGATTTCGTAGCCGGAGGCATTCATATTCACCACAAAGCCCGCCGGTGCCACGCCGATCAGGACCAGCATAACCAGGCCGATACCTTTCTGTCCGTCGTTGGCACCGTGTGAGAAGGCCACGCCGATAGCCGAGATGATCAGGGCGATACGGGTCCAGAACGGCGGCTTTTTCTTGCCATCTTTCTTTTCACGCTCGGCCGGCGTCAGGTGGATACGGGCACGTTTTTTGGTACCGCTCCAGTAGCGACGCAGCAGGAAAATCAAGCCACCCGCAACGACCAGACCGACGATTGGAGAGACAATCAGAGAGCCGAAAATACCGACAACTTTCGGGATATTCAGCGCGTCCACCACCGAGGTGCCGGTCATCAGCGCATTGGTTAAACCAATACCGATGATAGCGCCGATCAGCGTGTGGGAACTGGATGCCGGCAGGCCGAAATACCAGGTACCGAGGTTCCAGATAATTGCGGCAAACAGCAGGGAGAACACCATAGCGAGGCCATGGCCGGAGCTGACGTTCAGCAGCAGATCCGTTGGCAGCATATGCACGATCGCGTAGGCTACACTCAGACCTCCAAGCAGAACGCCGAAGAAGTTAGCTACTGCTGCCATGACAACCGCAACCTGCGAGCGCATAGCACGTGTGTAGATAACGGTTGCTACTGCGTTCGCCGTGTCATGGAAGCCGTTAATCGCTTCGTAGAACAG
>DKMV01000297.1:0-6678 GCA_002469605.1 Leclercia sp. UBA7405 | reverse complement strand
CCAGGCCAGCAAACAAATGTAGCATAGGATGTTACGCCATCTTGGGGACATGAACGCGGCGCATTATCCAGGACAAATGCGCAGCGGGCAAAGCGAAATATAGACTTTTTTTGATTTCCTGACTGAATAAAGCGTAGCAACAAAACAATTATTTATTACATTTCAATTAAATAAATATAAATCAGCATATTTGCGCTGGTAGGGCCACCGACGAAACTTTACAATTCGCGCCCTGCAAAACAAGAGGATTAAGACGTGGAAAGGTTTGATGCCATCATTATTGGTGCCGGTGCGGCGGGAATGTTCTGTGCGGCAATGGCCGGACAGGCGGGGCGCCGCATATTGCTGCTGGATAATGGCAAAAAACCAGGACGTAAAATCCTGATGTCCGGGGGCGGACGCTGCAATTTTACTAACCTTTATGTCGAGCCTGCCGCGTATCTGAGCCAGAACCGCCATTTTTGTAAGTCTGCCCTGGCGCGCTACACCCAGTGGGACTTTATCGACCTTGTAGGTAAACACAATATTGCCTGGCATGAGAAAACCCTCGGCCAGCTTTTCTGCGATGATTCTGCCCAGCAAATTGTTGATTTATTGCTCAGTGAGTGCGAGAAAGGCAGCGTTACTCTGCGTTTACGCACTGAAGTGCTGGAAGTCACCCGGGATGAAACCGGCTATACCCTGCAGCTGAACGGCGAGACGGTGAGCGCCGAAAGCCTGGTGATCGCCAGCGGCGGCCTGTCGATGCCGGGGCTGGGGGCAACCCCCTTTGGCTATAAGATTGCCGAGCAGTTTGGCCTGAAGGTGCTGCCGACCCGCGCGGGCCTGGTGCCCTTTACCCTGCACAAGCCTTTGCTTGAGCAGTTACAAACCCTTTCCGGCGTCTCGGTGCCGTCGACGATCGCCGCCGAGGACGGCACCCTGTTCCGCGAAAATCTGCTCTTTACCCATCGCGGCCTCTCCGGTCCGGCGGTGCTGCAAATCTCCAGCTACTGGCAGCCCGGCGAGTTCGTGACGGTGAATTTACTGCCCGACTGCGATCCGGAGGCCTTCCTCAACGAGCAGCGCGAGGCGCATCCTAACCAGAGCCTGAAAAACACCCTCGCTATGCAGCTGCCAAAACGGCTGGTGGAGTGCCTGATCCTGCTCGGGCAGATCCCGGACGTGACGCTAAAACAGCTTAACAGCCGCGACCAGCAGGCCCTGATCGAGACGCTCACCGCCTGGCGCGTACAGCCTAACGGCACCGAAGGCTATCGCACCGCGGAGGTGACCCTCGGCGGCGTGGATACCCATGAGCTCTCCTCGCGCACGATGGAGGCCCGCAAGGTGCCGGGGCTCTATTTTATCGGCGAAGTGATGGACGTGACCGGCTGGCTGGGGGGCTATAACTTCCAGTGGGCATGGGCCAGCGGCTGGGCCTGCGCGCAAGCGCTGGCGGAAAAGTAAAACCTGCCAGACGTTATGTTGTGAGATAAAATAGAATTCCCGCCTGGTGCGGGAATTTTGTTTCATTAAGGGTAGAGAGACGGCTAAACCTTCGCCCTTTTCTATTTTTTGCATGGTATGTGTCTGGTCTTCAAAAAGGGTTGTATATGGCTTCTGCTCATCTCGGTTTCCCTACGGAAACCGTTGTTGTTTTTGTCGTGATGGCCGTGGGGGCGATGTTTATCGACCTCTTCATGCACCGTCATAACAAACCCATTTCGCTAAAAAGCGCGGCGATGTGGTCCATCTTCTGGGTGATGACCGCGATGGCCTTTGCGGGCTTTTTATATGTCCACCACGGCGCGGAGGTGGCGAGCCTGTTCCTCACCGGCTATGCGCTGGAAGAGGTGCTCTCCGTCGATAACCTCTTTGTGATGATGGCGATTTTCGCCTGGTTCGGCGTGCCGGACAGATACCGTCACCGGGTGCTCTACTGGGGGGTAATTGGCGCGATCGTCTTCCGCGGGATCTTCGTGGCCATCGGCACCAGCCTGCTGAGCCTCGGGCCCTACGTTGAGGTGCTCTTCGCGGTGATTGTCGCCTGGACGGCAATCATGATGCTGAAGCGCGGCCAGGAGCAGGATGAGATCGAAGATTACTCCCGGCATCCGGCTTACCGCCTGGTAAAACGTTTCTATCCCGTCTGGCCAAAAATCAGCGGCCACGCCTTTACCCTCAGTCAGAAAGAGGTGGATGCAGAGCTGGAAAAACCGGAAAACCAGGACGTGATGGTAGGGCGGGTAAAAAAAGCGAAGCGCTATGCCACGCCGCTGCTGCTCTGCGTGGCGGTGGTTGAGCTCTCCGACGTGATGTTCGCCTTCGACTCGGTGCCGGCGATTATCGCCGTCAGCCGCGAGCCGCTGATTATCTACAGCGCCATGATGTTCGCTATTCTGGGCCTGCGTACGCTCTACTTTGTGCTGGAAGCCTTAAAACAGTATCTGGTGCATCTGGAGAAAGCGGTCGTGCTGCTGCTCTTCTTCGTGGCCTTTAAGCTTGGCCTGAACGCGACCGATCACTTCTGGCATCACGGCTACGGTATTGGCGCCACCGCCAGCCTGTTTGTGGTGCTGGGCGTACTGGCCGCGGGAATTGTGGCCAGCCTGCTCTTCCCGGGGAAAAAAGAGGCCAGCTAAACGAAAAACGGCAACCAGGGTTGCCGTTTTTTATGCGCGGATGTCAGGCCGCCCTTAGCGTTTGATGGGCGAGTTCCGGCGTGCGCGCGGCGGATGGAAGTGGCGCCAGTGCGCATCCTGCGCCGCCGCCAGCAGCTCGTGGTCGCCGCGGGTATCGCCCCAGGCGCGCAGATGGTATTGGGTAAGATCGCCATACACCTTCTCCAGCCTCGCGACCTTCTGGGCACAGCGGCAGTTGTGGCCGGTGATCCGCCCGGTCAGCTTGCCGTCCTTCACCTCCAGCTGGGTACCAATCAGCTTGATGCCAAGCTTATCGGCCCAGGGTTGTAGTACCAGCGCCGGGGAGGCCGAGCAGATAGTCACCTCCGCGCCGGAATTAACTTCAGCCGCCACCGCCAGCACCCCCTGCGGGCGCATCAGCTTGTTCCAGTATCTTTCGCAAAACGCTTCTGCCTGCTGGCGTAGCCAGTGCTCGTCGACCCCCGTCAGGAAGGTCCTGATCAGCACCTCTTTCAGCTCATCGCGCGTTAGCTTGCGGCGCACGCAGTAGAGGGTAGGCAGCGCCATCCGCACCAGCCTGCCCGCGAAGTAGCGCTTACCAAAGGCGAAGCGCAGGAAAGGGATAAAGCTGTCGTGATGGGTCAGGGTCCCGTCAAAGTCGAAGACGGAGAGCACCCTGGATTTGGATACTGTCTCGTCGGCAATCATATTGGTCATAACTACGTCTTAACTTAAAAAGAGATTCTGCCCCCCAGTTTACTGCGTTACGGGCATATTCCCTAAACTGAGGGGCGATTTTTCTTCAGAGGATGTCATCCACCACGCCGCCGTCTACGCGCAGCGCCGCGCCGGAGGTGGCAGAGGCCTGCTGCGAACAGATATAGACCACCATGTTCGCCACCTCTTCAACGGTGGCCGCGCGCTGGATCACCGAGGACGGGCGGTGCGCCATCACAAACTCTTTGCCCAGCTGCTCGAGGGATTTACCGGTTCTTTGCATCTCATCTTTCATCATATCGGCAAAGCCGTCGGACAGGGTCGGGCCGGGCAGCACGCTGTTTACCGTGACGCCGCTACCGGCGACGAATTTCGCCAGCCCGCGCGCCAGCGACAGTTGGGCCGTTTTGGTGACGCCGTAGTGAATCATGTCCGCCGGAATATTGCGCGCCGATTCGGAAGAGATAAATACCACCCGGCCCCAGCCTTTCTGCACCATGCCGGGCAGCAGGGCGCGCGACAGGCGCACGCCGGACATCACGTTGGTCTGCCAGTAGTTATTCCAGGTCTCGTCGTCGGTGGAGTAGAAATCTTTCGGGCCGTAGATCCCGGCGTTATTCACCAGAATATCGACCTTAGCGGCGGCGCGCAGTACCGCATCGATCCCTTCCGGCTGGCTGAGATCGGCCACCGCCGCCCGCACCTGCACCCCAGGCACCACCTGCTGGAGCTGCTGGATGCCTTTGTTAACCGAGTCGTTACTGCGCCCGTTGATAATCACCTCTGCGCCGCTCTCCGCCAGCCCGCGGGCGATGGCAAAGCCTATCCCGCCGGTAGAGGCGGTAACCAGCGCCACTTTCCCCGTCAGATCGATTTTCATGCTGTGCTCCTTGTCGTATTCAGGCTTCAGAGCGTTAAGCGTAGCAGTTCAATTTTGCGGTGGCTGGCTGAAAAGCTCCAGCAGGGTTTCGACCTGTTCGTCGAGCGGGGCAAGGGTGCGTTTGACGATCAGATGCAGCGGTGTGGCGCGGCGCGTCCCGTGGCTCAGGGGCAGCACTTTTAGCTCGCCCTTCTCCAGCGCCTGCTGGATCCGCTCCTCGGGCAGCCAGCCGTACCCCACCTGATACATCACCGCGTCAATCGCGGCATCGATGGTAGAGAAGGTCCAGGCCTCGCCCCCCGGCAGAGCGGCGTTCTGCTGGTCGGCAATATGGATCAGCGGCCAGGGGCGCAGCATTTCGTCGTTGAGCGGGGCCTCGAGGGTAAAGAGCGGGTGATCCCGGTGGGCGACGGCGACAAAATCGATATTCATCAGCCACTCGCCGCGCCCGGTGATGTCCTGACGGCGGGTAAGCACCATAACGTCCGCTTCGCTGTGCGCCAGCGCTTCTCCTGAGTTTTCCAGTACCTCCGTCAGCCGCACCTGGGTTTGCGGATAGCGCTGCTGGAACTGGCGCAGAATGGCAAACAGGCGGCGACGGGGAAAGATGCTGTCCACCACCAGATCCAGCCGGGTGCGCATCCCGTTGCGCAGCGTGGTGGCGCGGGTCTCCAGCCAGGTAAAGGCTTTCAGCAGCGGTTTCACCTGTTTCAACAGCAGTTCGCCTTCCGGGGTCAGCACCGCGCGGCGTCCCTCCGGCGCCAACAGCGCAACGCCTAAGCGTTCCTGTAACAGGGCCAGGTTATAGCTGACGGAGGACTGGCTGCGGTGCGTCTCTTCGGCAGCGCGGGCGAAGCTGCCATGTTCCACTACGCTTTCGAGAAGCGCCCACTGTTCAAGGGTGGTTTTATGCATGACTTATCTAAATTTTGAATGAATTTGATTAAATCATAGCGTTATTCATCCATTTTTTGGTGGCGTAAGATCAACCCATCAAAACAAAGGAGACATCTTATGAGCACCTTCGATAAAAATGATTTGAGCGGTTTTGTTGGTAAACATCTGGTTTATACCTACGACAACGGCTGGAACTACGAGATCTACGTGAAAAACGACTCTACTCTGGATTACCGCATCCACAGCGGCATCGTGGGCAATCGTTGGGTGAAAGACCAGCACGCGTACATCGTCCGCGTGGGTGAGAGCATCTATAAAATTTCCTGGACCGAGCCGACCGGGACCGACGTCAGCCTGATTGTGAACCTGGGCGATATGCTGTTCCACGGCACCATCTTCTTCCCGCGCTGGGTAATGAACAATCCAGAAAAAACCGTCTGCTTCCAGAACGACCATATTCCGCTGATGGAGTCTTACCGTGAAGCCGGCCCGGCATACCCGACAGAGGTGATTGACGAGTTCGCCACCATTACCTTCGTGCGCGACTGCGGGGCGAATAACGATGAGGTGATTGCCTGTGCGGCCAGCGAGCTGCCGGCCGATTTCCCGAACAACCTGAAACAGGCTTAAACCAGCTGCACCGCGCCGTCATGCAGGGTAAAGCGCGTCGGGGTGCAGACGGCAAGGCTCAGCCCGCCGAACTGGCAGTGGCTGACGTTAAGTGAGTTGTGCAGCGTGCTGTCGATGCTGACAATCTGCCAGGCGCTGCCGCCGCGCTGTTTCACCATCGCCTCTTTCCGTGTCCAGATGCGCCAGAAGGCAGCAAGCTTGTCTTCCGGCGCTTCGCGTTCCAGCTCCTGATGTTCATTAGTGCTAAAGACCGCATTGGCCAGCGACTGCCAGTTATCCCGCGGGCGAATGACTTCGATGTCGCAGCCCACTTCCCCCTCGTCGCTAAGCAACAGCGCGATATCATCGCCGCTGTGGCTCAGATTAAACCAGAACGGCCTGGCATCGATAAACGCCGGTTTACCCTGGTCGCCAAAGACAATCTCCGGCAGGGGTGAAGGTGACAATGCCCTGGCGAGCAGCGTTCTGCCAGCCAGCCAGGAGGCGTAGCGGGCGCCCTGGGGCGCCTGCTCTGAGAGCGTTGACGCCAGCGGGTCAGCGCACAGAGTGGGGATCTTTCCCAGTAAAAACTGGTACATAGGTTAAGCCCAGCGTTTGATAATAAGAGAGGTATTGATACCGCCAAAGGCAAAGTTATTGCTTTGCAGATACTCGCAGTCAGTATGACGGGCTTCCCCCATAATATAATCTAATGCGCTGCACTGTTCATCTGATTGTCCTAAATTGAGAACCTATTACCCCGGCAGTCGGCTTTTCGGCCTGCCTGGCCCCAGCAGAATTGCCAGCTTACTGCCCCCTTTGGTGGTCTCCATCCAGATCTTACAGACGCTGGTTAAGGGCACCGAGAGCAGCATGCCTATCGGGCCAAGCAGCCATCCCCAGACCAGCAGGGAGAGGAAGACCACCATAGTGGACATCCCCAGCCGGTGG
>DKMV01000299.1 GCA_002469605.1 Leclercia sp. UBA7405 | reverse complement strand
CGATTTCTTTGCGGGGCCGCGGGGATTGAAAAGGGGGCCGCGGTGGCCCCCTTTTCCCGTTCACGTGTTCTGTTGCGCTATTTTCTACCGTTCGTAAAGTGAACGGAACAGTCTACGGAGCAGCAACAAACTACGGACCAACCACAATCCTCACAGCACCTTATGCGGTCCAAAACACTCATAATGAATCTTATCTACACTCACCCCCTGCGCCACCAGCTGCTTCGCCGCAAACTGCATAAACACCACCGGGCCGCACAGATAAAACTCCATCTCCGGCGCATTAAACAGCCCTTCAAGCTGCGCCAGCTCCATCAATCCTTCGCTGGTAAAACGCATCGCCTCGCGATCCGCATCGGTCGGCAGGCGATACCAGGTATGGGCGGCGAAATGCGGCAGCTCGGCGGCAAGCGCTTTCACTTCGTCGTCAAAAGCGTGCACATCACCGTTTTCAGCGGCGTGGAGCCAGTTTACCTGGACGGCGTGCTTATTTTTCGCCAGGGTATCGAGCATCGCCAGCATCGGGGTCTGGCCGACGCCCGCGGAGATCAGCGTAACCGGGGTATTTGCATCCACCGCCATAAAGAAATCACCCGCCGGGGCCGCGAGATGTACCACGTCACCCACTTTCGCTTCGTTATGCAGCCAGGTGGAGACCTGACCACCTTCCTCGCGTTTCACCGCGATACGGTAGCTCTTGCCGTTCGGACTGCGGGTCAGGGAGTATTGACGGATCTCCTGATGCGGGAAACCTTCCGGCTTCAGCCACACGGCAAGGTACTGGCCCGGCTGGTAGTCGGCCACCGGCTGCCCGTCGACCGGCTCAAACTCAAAGCTGGTGATCAGCGCGCTGCGCGGGGTTTTTTCCACAATACGGAAGGGGCGGGTCCCTTCCCAGCCGCCTTTCTTGCTGGCGTGCTCGCTGTAGATCTGCGCTTCGCGGTTGATAAACACATTGGCCAGCACGCCGTAGGCTTTGCCCCAGGCATCCAGCACTTCCTGACCCGGGCTGAACATCTCGTCGAGAGTCGCCAGCAGATGTTCGCCCACGATGTTGTACTGCTCGGGTTTAATCTGGAAGCTGGTGTGCTTCTGGGCAATTTTCTCTACCGCTGGCAGCAGCGCCGGCAGGTTTTCGATATTGCTGGCGTAGGCGGCGATAGCGTTGAACAGGGCCTCACGCTGATCGCCGTTACGCTGGTTGCTCATATTGAAAATCTCTTTGAGCTCCGGATTGTGGGCGAACATGCGATCGTAAAAATGGGCGGTAAGTTTAGGACCGGTTTCGACCAGCAGTGGAATGGTGGCTTTAACCGTAGCGATGGTTTGTGCGTCAAGCATAGCGATTTCCTTTCATGTAACTTTAATAATGTATTTTATATACATCTTATAAAAAATAACCCTTCATTGTAAATGGTTCTTTGCAACATGAAATATACGCATCACAAACCTGAAAAGAAATCCCCTATCACAGGGCGGGCGCTTATTACTCAAACCCTTGCACGACGGGCAGGTAAACGTTTGCGTAAAATCCTTTGTCAAGACCTGTTATCACAGAACGATTCAGTTATACTGTTGCCCGTCGTCCAACAGGACTGCCTTTTTCAGGCCAAAATTTTATTGTTAGCTGAGTCAGGAGATGCGGATGTTAAAGCGTGAAATGAACATTGCCGATTATGATGCCGAACTGTGGCAGGCTATGGAGCAGGAAAAAGTACGTCAGGAAGAGCACATCGAACTGATCGCCTCCGAAAACTACACCAGCCCGCGCGTAATGCAGGCGCAGGGCTCTCAGCTGACCAACAAATACGCTGAAGGTTATCCGGGCAAGCGCTACTACGGCGGTTGCGAATATGTGGATATCGTCGAGCAGCTGGCTATCGATCGTGCAAAAGAGCTGTTTGGCGCTGACTACGCTAACGTCCAGCCGCACTCCGGCTCTCAGGCTAACTTCGCCGTTTACACCGCGCTGCTGCAACCGGGCGATACCGTACTCGGTATGAACCTGGCGCAGGGCGGCCACCTGACTCACGGCTCCCCGGTTAACTTCTCCGGCAAACTGTACAACATCATCCCTTACGGCATCGATGAGTCCGGTAAAATTGACTACGAAGACATGGCGAAGCAGGCCAAAGAGCACAAGCCGAAGATGATCATCGGCGGCTTCTCTGCCTACTCCGGCATCGTTGACTGGGCAAAAATGCGTGAAATCGCAGACAGCATTGGCGCGTACCTGTTCGTGGATATGGCACACGTTGCCGGTCTGATCGCCGCAGGCGTTTACCCGAACCCGGTTCCGCATGCGCACGTTGTCACCACCACCACCCACAAAACCCTGGCCGGTCCGCGCGGCGGCCTGATCCTGGCGAAGGGCGGTGACGAGGATCTGTATAAGAAACTGAACTCTGCCGTGTTCCCGAGCGCGCAGGGCGGCCCGCTGATGCACGTTATCGCGGCGAAAGCCGTAGCGCTGAAAGAAGCGATGGAGCCAGAGTTCAAGGTTTACCAGCAGCAGGTTGCTAAAAACGCCAAAGCGATGGTGGAAGTGTTCCTGAACCGCGGCTACAAAGTGGTATCCGGCGGTACGGAAAACCACCTGTTCCTGCTGGATCTGGTGGATAAAAACCTGACCGGTAAAGAAGCCGACGCCGCTCTGGGCCGCGCTAACATCACAGTGAACAAAAACAGCGTACCAAACGATCCTAAGAGCCCGTTCGTGACCTCCGGTATCCGTATCGGTTCGCCGGCCGTTACCCGCCGCGGCTTCAAAGAAGCGGAAGTAAAAGAGCTGGCCGGCTGGATGTGTGATGTGCTGGACAACATCAACGACGAAGCGACCATCGAGCGCGTCAAAGGTAAAGTTCTGGAGATCTGCGCCCGCTTCCCGGTTTACGCATAACTCTGCTTTACTCCACTAAAAAAGGCCGCGCTTGCGGCCTTTTTTATGGCTAACGCCCGTCGATGGCACCTCAGCCAGTCGCCAGCGCATCTTCAACGAACAAGTAGCCGATACCTATTATCTGCTGCTGTCGGGTTAAGCCGCCAAAGGCAATTTCCGTTTGCCGGTTACGCACAGCGTCTCCCCGATCGAAAGGGGTAAACCCAATCTGACGGTTAATAGTCTGGAGCCAGCGTTCGCCAAAGGCGCAGCTGCGGCCATAAAACCAGATCTGGTTGATATTGAGGATATTAAGCAGATTGTAGAGCGTCAGGCCGATAGCGTTGGCGGCCTCGTCTGCCCAGCGCTGAATGCGGGCATCACCCTGACGCCAGGCCTCAAGCAGCTGCAGGCTGGTGAGGGTATCCGGGTCGAGACTCAGGGAGCCGGGCTGCGATTTTAGCCAGAGTCGCGCCTGTTTTTTAAGGGCCGATAAGGAGGCGACCGTCTCAAGGCAGCCGTATCGCCCACAGGTGCAGGCCACGCCGTCGCGATCAAAAATTGTGTGGCCGATCTGCCCGCTACCATTGAGCGTCCCGCGATACACCTGCCCATGTATGACGAACGAAGAGCCGATACCGTAATCGACGTTAATGACGCAAAAATCCTCGCGGTTTGCCGGGTTTTGCCATTTTTCCGCCAGTGCCAGCATCACGCAGTCGTTATCCACCATTACCGTAATGCCCAGCTTCTCTTCCAGCAGATATTTAATCTCGATCGGTTTTTTCCAGGGGGCTTGGGGCATTACCTGAGAAACCCCGGTGGCGGTATCCACCTGTCCATGAATGCCTAACGCCAGATTAATGCGCTGCCCCGGCCACCGTTTGCGCTGCTGCTGCCACAGGCTCTCGATGGCCTGCAGCAGCGCTTCTGGCGTGCGGGCGTTAACATCGGTCCAGGTAAAATCGCCCAGGGGGGACATGCGGCCGTCGATCAGTTGGCTTTCAATACTGGTAGGGCTGACATTCATGCAGAGTATCAGTGGCCCCTCGTCCGGGATCTGATAATGACCGCCGTTCACGCCTCTGGTACTCAGATTTTCGCTGGAGTGTTTCAGCTTTTTGTCCGCAACCAGCTCGTCCAGAATTTTACTGATGGCCGGAATTGATAGACCGGTGTGCTGCGCCAGCTGCGATTTACTCAGCCGCTTGTAGCGCCACATAAGCGCCATGATGGTGTGTCGATTATATTGCCGCACCCGCTGGTTGTTGAGACCGGCTACCTGCATTTCACTAAACTCCGTTAACTGTATTGCGTGAGCATTACGTAATCCGCGCGCTGAATTCCTCTCTACACTGCCATCTTATAACTTTTTACTGTTATTTGTTTACTGGAGAGTGAATATGTCTGGAGCAGTGAAGATCTGGCGCGAAACCGTCACATTACCCACCTGGACTACCGGAGCCGAGGATACCAACCCCATGTTCCTGGAGAAACGCGTGTATCAGGGATCCTCCGGCTCGGTCTATCCCTACGGCGTAACGGATACCCTGACCGGGGTGCGTGAAATGCGCGATTACCAGGCGGTGTGGATGGAAAATGACTACATCCGCATTATGTTACTGCCGGAACTGGGAGGACGTATTCATCGCGCGTATGACAAAGTCCAGCAGCGTGATTTTGTCTATTACAACGAAGTGGTGAAGCCGGCGCTGGTGGGCCTGCTGGGGCCATGGATTTCTGGCGGCATCGAATTTAACTGGCCGCAGCATCATCGTCCCACCACCTTTATGCCTGTCGACGTCACTATTCAATCACAGGATAACGGGGCACAGACCGTCTGGCTGGGGGAGGCCGAGCCGATGCGTGGCCTGCAGGTGATGACCGGCTTTACGCTCTACCCGGACCGGGCGCTGATTGAGATCGTCGGCAAAGTCTTTAACGGCAACGCCACGCCACGCCACTTCCTGTGGTGGGCGAACCCGGCGGTGAAGGGCGGGGACGATCATCAGAGCGTCTTCCCGCCGGACGTTACGGCGGTGTTTGATCACGGCAAGCGCGCGGTGTCGGATTTCCCGATTGCCACCGGCACCTACTATAAAGTCGATTACTCGGCGGGCGTGGATATCTCGCGCTACAAAAACGTACCGGTCCCCACCTCCTACATGGCGGAAAAATCGAATTACGATTTTGTCGGGGCATACCATCACGGCGAGCGGGGCGGCCTGCTGCACGTGGCCGATCACCATATCTCTCCGGGCAAAAAACAGTGGACCTGGGGGCATGACGATTTTGGCCGCGCCTGGGATCGCAATCTGACCGACGAAAACGGCCCTTATATTGAACTGATGACCGGCGTCTTTACCGATAATCAGCCCGATTTCACCTGGCTTGCACCTTATGAAGAGAAGATCTTCGTGCAGAACTTCCTGCCCTACAGCGAGCTGGGGCAAGTGCAGAACGCCAACACGCAGCTGGCGCTTAAGCTGGAGCGCCGTGAGCAGCAGCTTCACCTCGGTCTTTACGCCGTCGTACCGCTTAACGTCGTGCACCTTGAACTGACTGCAGACGACAAACCGGTATGGGAGACCTCGCTGTCCCTGATGCCGGGTGAAAGCTGGCAGCAGCAGCTACCGGATAGCTGGCCGCAACGTTTAACCCTGACGGTCAAAGACACCGCAGGGCGCACGCTGTTGCACTATCAGGAGCATATCCCCCAGGAAACCCCACTGCCGGAGCCGGCAACCGCGCCCGCCATGCCGGAAGCGATCGATAACTGCGATGAGCTCTATTTTATCGGTCAGCATCTGGAGCAGTATAACCACGCCAGCCGCTATGCGGAAGATTACTACCGCCGCGCGCTGGCGCTGGATGCCCACGACTATCGCAACAACGTGGCGCTGGGCACCCTGGCCCTGAACCGCGCCGACTGGACGCTGGCGCAGTGCTGTGCCGAAGCCGCGCTGGTGCGCGCGCATAAGTTAAATAAAAACCCCCGCGACGGCGAAGCCAGCCAGCTGCTGGCGACGGCGCTGGAGCGGCAGGGTGACGATGAGGCCGCATGGGATCATTATTATAAAGCCTCATGGAGTGGCAACTGCCGGGATGCGGCGTTCTGGTCCCTGGCACGGCTGGCGATGAAGCGCGGGAACGCGGCTGACGCACTGGAAAAAGTTAATATTAGCCTCGGTATCAATGCCGGTAACAACCTGGCAATGGGGCTCAAAGCCCTTGCGCTAGCAGAGGTTGAGGGCGAACAGGCTGCGCAGGAGTATATTGCGCGCTGCCTGCAAACCCATCCCCTCAGCTACGCCCTGCACTATGCGCGCTGGGCCATTAGCCGAAATGAAGTTGCGCGTGACCAACTGCTGCAGATTACAGGGCGTCGTGGGACCAACGCCTGCCTGCTGGCGGGCTGGTTAACCTCGATGGGCATGCGCGACGCCGCCCGCGAGATGCTGGATCTGCTCGACAGCCAGGAAACCTTGCCGCAGCTGTGGCGGGCCGTGCTAAGCGATGAACCCGTCCTTCGCACCCGCTATATTGCTGCCGCGCGCCGCTGTGAGGCCAACCGGGTACGTTTCCCGAATACGCTGGATGAAGTACAGATGCTGCAAACCCTGCAGGATGACCCGTTCGCTCGCTACCTGCTGGGCTGCTTCTGGTACAGCAAACGCCGTTACGACGAGGCGGTAGCGTGCTGGCAAACCACCCTTGAGCAGGAGCCGCAGTTTGCTCCTGCGCACCGCCTGCTGGGGATCTACGCCTGGAATAAACAGCACAACCTGCCGCGGGCAGAGCAGCACCTGCAGCGCGCCGTTGAACTGGAGCCAGACAACCCGCGCTTCCTGTTTGAGCTCGATTATCTGCATAAACTGACTGGCCAGCCGGTCGCAAAACGTCTCGCCCTACTCACGGAGCGAGAGAGCGTGGCGCTGAAACGCGATGATCTAACCGCGGAACTGTTGAGCCTTTGGAACTGTTTCGGGCGCTATGACGCTGCGGCGCAGGTACTTGGCGAGCATCAGTTCCATCCCTGGGAAGGGGGGGAGGGCAAGGTGACAGGGCAGTATCTGCTCAACCAGCAGCATCGGGCATTACAGCATATTGCCCGTGGCGAGTTCCGCGAGGCGATTGCCCTGCTGCAGGCGGCGCTGTGCTATCCACACAACCTCGGGGAGGGACGTCTGCCGGGGCAGACCGATAACGATATCTGGTACTTGTTGGGCTACTGCCACGCACGCGGCGATGCGCATGCCGAGGCGCAGCGCTGCTTTGAACGGGCGGCGCAGGGAGGCTCTACTCTTGATGCCGGGCGCTATTACAACGATCAGCCGGCCGATTATCTGTTCTGGCAGGGAATGGCTCTGCGGCAGTTGGGCGAAAGCGCGGCGGCGACGCGCCACTTCCAGGGATTTCTTAAGTGGGTGCAGGCCCATCGCGACGAGGTTCCGGAGGCCGATTTCTTTGCGGTCTCGCTGCCGGATCTGGTGGTGCTGGATACGCCAGCCGGGCAGCAACATCAGCAGCACTGCCTGTTTATTGAGGCACTGGGCCATGCCGGGCTGGGCGACCTTGCCGCCTGCAAACGACAGCTGAGTGCCTTATTGACGCTCAATCCGGCCCATGACAAAGCGCATCTGATCCAGCATGCGCAGACCACCGGTATTTTTCATTAACTGACCTTGCGGGTGGGGAAAACCACCCGTTAACCCTCTGTACCCTGCGTTTCCCTTAAAGAGGAATCAACATGAATAACAGTGCGCAGACACAACTAAAAATGGGCTACGTCTGGACAATCTGTCTGGTCGCCGCCTGCGGTGGATTGCTGTTTGGCTACGACTGGGTGGTAATTGGCGGGGCCAAACCTTTCTATGAGGCCTGGTTCTCTATTACCGATCCGGCGCAGTCCGGCTGGGCGATGAGTTCCGCGCTGGTAGGCTGCATCTTCGGGGCGCTTATCTCCGGCTGGTGTGCCGACAAATTTGGCCGCAAGTGGCCGCTTATTCTCTCGGCAGTGCTGTTCAGCGCCTCGGCGTGGGGCACGGCGATGGCGAGCAGCTTTGACATGTTCGTGGTCTATCGCATCGTCGGCGGCGTCGGGATTGGCCTGGCCTCCGCCCTCAGCCCGCTCTATATCGCCGAAGTCAGCCCGGCGGACAAGCGCGGTCGCTTCGTGGCAATCAACCAGCTGACCATCGTGGTCGGCGTGCTGGCGGCGCAGCTAATTAACCTGATGATTGCCGAGCCGGTGGCGGCGGGCGCCACCCAGGAGGCCATCGTCCAGACCTGGAACGGGCAAACCGGCTGGCGCTGGATGTTCGGCGCCGAGCTGGTGCCGGCCCTGGCATTCCTGGTGCTGATGTTTTTTGTTCCGGAATCCCCGCGCTGGCTGATGAAGGCTGGCAAGCCGGAGCGTGCCCGCGCCATGCTGGAGCGTATTGGTACCCCGGAGTACGCCAGCCAGACCTTAAAAGAGATTGCCCACACCCTGCAAAAAGATACCCAGAAGGTGGCCTTCTCCACGCTACTGCAGCCGCAGGTTAAACCGATCGTGATTATCGGTATGGTGCTGGCGATGTTCCAGCAGTGGTGCGGGATCAACGTTATTTTTAACTATGCCCAGGAGATCTTCGCCTCTGCTGGTTTTGATATTAACGACACCCTGAAGTCGATTGTGGCGACCGGCATCATCAACCTGGTCTTTACCCTGGCGGCACTGCCGCTGGTGGACAAAATTGGCCGCCGCAAGCTAATGCTGCTGGGCGCATCCGGCCTGACCATCATCTATGTACTGATCGCCAGCGCCTACGCGATGAATATCATGGGCTGGCCGGTTCTGCTGCTGGTACTGGCGGCGATTGCTATCTATGCCCTGACGTTAGCGCCTGTGACCTGGGTGCTGCTGTCGGAGATCTTCCCCAACCGCGTGCGCGGCCTGGCGATGTCAATGGGGACGCTGGCGCTGTGGATCGCCTGCTTCCTGCTGACCTACACCTTCCCGCTGCTCAATGCCGGACTGGGCGCGGCGGGCAGCTTCCTGCTCTACGGAGTAATCTGCGCCGCCGGGTATCTCTACATTCTGCGTAAAGTCCCGGAAACCAAAGGCGTGACGCTGGAGGCACTCGAAGAACAGCTGGAGAAACAGCACGGCAAAGTGGCCGCGACGGCGGATACCGGGCGCGTACACTGATGGAGCTGTTGTTGATTGAAAACGCGCATCTACGGATGCGCGTCAACCCGCAGGGCGGCGGGTTGCAGGAACTCTTCTCCTTCACGCACGGGCAGCCCGTGCTGTGGGATGAGGGCGACAGCGCGCTGTTTCCGATGGTGCCGCTGGCCAACCGGGTAGCTGGCAATCGCTTTGCGTTTCGTGGGCGAGAGATTACTCTGCCGCAAAGCCCGGTGGATGAGCGCTTCTTTTTGCACGGGGACGGCTGGCAGGCACGCTGGCAGGTGGCGTCTCGGACGGATACGGCGTGTGTCCTCACGCTGCGCCGCCAGCATGACTGCGGCTTTGATTATCAGGCGTCGCTGCGCTACCGGCTGTGCGAGCATGTTCTGCACGCGGAGCTGAAGCTCACCCATCTCGGGCCGCAGCCGATGCTGTACGGCCTGGGCTTTCATCCGTGGTTTTACTTTGATGCCCGGAGCCGCCTGCAATTTTCCGCCAGCGGCTACTGGCCGGAAGGGGAGCACCATTTGCCGCTGGGATGGCAGAGCAAAATCCCGTCGGATATGGATTTCAGCACGGCGCGGCAGGGGAGCGATCGCTGGCTGAATGTCGGCTATTCCGGCTGGAACGGGGTGGCGATCATCGAACGCGATGTGATGAGGGTCACAATTGCGGCGCAAACTCCGTGGCTGATGCTGTTCAGAATGCGGGGTAAATCGTTCTTATGCCTCGAGCCGCAGAGCCATCCGGTCAATGCCCACAACATGGCCGGACAGCCCGGGCTGGTGGTCTTACGCCCCGGGGATAGCACCTGTTTTACGATGGAGATTGCCGTCGAAAGCGCCTGTTAATTAGCTGTTAATACCCGCTTGCACCAGCCTGTTTTTACCGCCAGACTATCGCCTCCAAAACGGGAGGGATTCATGGTTTTGCATTCCACACGCTGGCTGGCGCTCAGCTACTTCACCTACTTTTTTAGCTACGGTATTTTTCTGCCTTTCTGGAGCGTCTGGCTCAAGGGAACGGGTCTGACGCCGGAGACCATCGGCGTACTGCTTGGCGCAGGCCTGGTGGCCCGTTTTCTTGGCAGCCTGCTGATTGCCCCCCGCGTCAGCGATCCCGCGCTGCTCATCAAAGCGGTACGGGTGCTGGCGCTGCTCACCCTGGTATTTGTGGCGGGGTTCTGGGTCAGCCAGCAGTTTGCCTGGCTGCTGGTGGTGATGGTGGGCTTTAACCTCTTCTTCTCCCCGCTGGTGCCCCTGACGGACGCGCTGGCGAATACCTGGCAAAAACAGATCACCATGGACTACGGCCGGGTGCGCCTGTGGGGGTCGATTGCCTTTGTCATTGGCTCGGCGCTGGTGGGTAAACTGGTCAGCCTCTATGACTACCACGCCATTCTGGCGCTGCTGAGCATCGGGATCCTCTCTATGCTGCTCGGTATGCTGTTGCGCCCTTCGGTGATGCCGCAGGGTGAAAGCCGTCACCAGGAGAGCGCCGGCTGGCCCGCCTGGCGGGCGCTGGTTACCCAGAGCTGGCGTTTTCTCGCCTGCGTCTGCCTGCTGCAGGGGGCCCACGCGGCCTACTACGGTTTCAGCGCCATTTACTGGCAGGGAGCGGGATATTCCGCCTCCGTGGTGGGCTATCTCTGGTCCCTTGGGGTAGTGGCAGAGGTGATTATTTTTGCCTTTAGCAACCGCCTGTTCCGCCGCTTCAGCGCCCGGGATCTGCTGCTGCTTTCCGCCGTCTGCGGGCTGGTACGCTGGGGGATTATGGGCTGGACGACAGAGCTGCCCTGGCTCATCGTGGCGCAGATCCTGCACTGCGGGACCTTTACCGTCTGCCATCTGGCAGCGATGCGCTACATTGCGGCGCGTGAAGGTGGGGATGTGATCCGCCTGCAGGCGGTTTACTCTGCCGTCGCCATGGGCGGCAGTATCGCGGTAATGACCGTCTTTGCCGGCTTCCTCTACCAGCATCTTGGGGCGGGCGTCTTCTGGGTGATGGCGCTGCTGGCGCTGCCGGCGATGGTCCTGCGGCCGCGCATCGCAGCGCGCTAAGATTCCAGCATGACGCGAATATGTTCCTGCTGCTGCGCATTCAGGCTCTCAACGGCATGAATGAGCGGCGGTGAGAACAGCGGCAGGGCGGTGGCGTATGGAGTAATGACCAACGCCGCCTCCCGGGGCGCCCCCTCCTTCTGAAAGACCTCTAACGACAGATAGCGAATATTAAGCGGTAGCAGCGTCAGCTCCCGGAGCTGCTGTTCAATCGCCTTTTCGCAGGCCTTATCTTCCCCGGTGAGTAACACCACCTGTTTTTCATGCAGATCGTTCTCCTGCATCAGCCAGGCGCCAAAAATCACTGCCACCAGGCTGGCCTCTTCATGGGAAAATTGCAGGCCGAACTCCGCCTCCAGCTCAGAGAGCGCATCCTGGGTGGTGCGCATCAGGCGCGGATAGAGGCGATCTATCTCCTCCGCCAGGCTGTTGTCGATGCCGATACCGAACAGCGACCGATCCAGCGCCTGGGCAAGATGAATATAGAGCTGGTCGGTCAGCCCCTGCTCGTCGCTAAAGCGCATGCCCGTGCAGGTATGAAAGCGGGCAATCATGCGCAGAATGGCCTGGCGCAGCCGCTCGTCCTGCTGCTGCCTGTCCCGCAGCGGATCCGGAATGCGCAGCATCATAAACAGCAGCGTCA
Source organism: Leclercia sp. UBA7405 (assembly GCA_002469605.1). GTDB lineage: Bacteria > Pseudomonadota > Gammaproteobacteria > Enterobacterales > Enterobacteriaceae > Enterobacter. Next base: position 3,970 of record DKMV01000299.1, on the reverse strand, counting down.
GAAAAGCCTGCTCGTCGGCGTGGGGCAGCTGCGTCACCCGGCGCTGCCAGTGGCGCACGATCTCCTGGGCCATCAGATATTCACCCCGCTGCTCCGTCCAGCTGCGCTGAAGAGGGGAGAAGAGGGGCGTCTGGCCGAGGTGGTGCTGCATCAGGCAGTACTGTAAATAGAGCTGCAAAAACTGCACGTCCCGGCATTCGAACTGGCGCTGCAGGCGGCGGGCGCAGAAGTTGATCAGCGCCCGCAGGTTAGTATCGTCATAGAGCGTGCGCGCAATACCGCACTGTTTAAGCGCGGTTTTCAGAGATGGGGTAAACTGCTGGGCGACAAAGTGCGGGCAGAGCCGCTGGGCGCGCCGAAGCCAGTGCAGCAAACATAAGCGTTGGTCAAGTGTCGTGCCTTCAATCCGGTAGCTGCCGTCATGGTGTGTGGCGATGTCGAGCCGGTGATAGCGCTGGATTTCATCACGCGTCTCGGCTATATCTTGCCGGGCTATGATGCCATCGACCCCGTTGATCTCACCGATGCGCTGCTCGGTGGCGATAAAGTCCGGCAGGTAGAGCATCAGGAGCACCTGGCAGCGGCGCTGCGAACTGGAAAGCACAGATGGCATTTCGAGAGTCATCATCATCTGCAAGGTTCCAGTGAGTGTGTTCGATAAGAATAGCTAAAGGATTGTTGCCCGAAAGCGTCCGCAGGAGGCTTTCCTTCAGGAATGCGGATGAACATCACAGAATTTTTGACGTGAGTAACAGATGCAAATAGTTAAACAAAGCGCCACGGCGCTATTTTTTACGCTTTTATCTGCCAGCGTAGCCGCGCATCCTCACAGTTTTATTACCCTGAAAACGGAGCTGGTGGCTAACGACACTGAGCTCACCGGGCTGAAGATGCGCTGGACCATGGATGAAATCACCTCCGCCGATCTGCTGTACGACGCGGGTGATGCCCGGCCGGGGGATGAGATCTGGAAAAAGCTGGCGGCGGAAGTAATGGCCAACGTACTGGGCCAGCACTATTTCACCGAGTTCTGGCATAACGGCCAGAAGGTGAAGTTTCTTAATCGCCCCAGCGAGTACGGAATGAGCCGCGACGGCCATCAGGCGGTGCTGACTTTTGTTCTGCCCCTGGCGCAGCCGCAGCCGCTGGCAGGACAGAAATATAGCTTCTCCACCTTCGATCCGACCTACTACGTGGATATGCGCTATGCCGAAGAGGGGGATGTTACTTTACCGGCGGCGCTGCAAAAAAGCTGTCGTCTGACGGTGCATACTCCGCAGCCGAGCGAGGAGACGCTCAACTTCGCCATCGCGCTGGATAAAGACGATGCCCCGCCGGAGGACATGGAGCTCGGCAAGCAGTTTGCCCAGCAGGTGACTTTACAATGTCAGTAACGGTTTCTCAGAACATCAGGCGGCGGCGCTGGCTGCACCTCTGGCCGCTGGGACTCTTTGCGCTGCTGGCTCTGGCCGGCGCTTACTGGCTATGGCAGGCCTGGCCGCAGGTGATGATGCAGAGCATTATCTGGCAACGTGAGGTCAACCAGCAGATGAGCGGCTTGCTGAAAGCGGTGGCGGCAGATCCCACCCGGGCGGGAGGATCGCTGCTGATCTTCAGCCTGCTGTATGGCGTGTTGCACGCTCTCGGGCCGGGACACGGCAAAATTGTTATTACCACCTGGCTTGCCACCCATCCTTCGAAGCTGAAATCCAGTATTGGCCTGACGCTGGCCTCCTCTTTACTGCAGGGCGTGGTGGCGATTGCGCTGGTGGTGGTGGTGCTCGGTCTGCTGCAGTTGCCCGCGCGCCAGCTTCATGCCAGTAGCTTCTGGCTGGAGAAGGGGAGCTATGCCCTGGTGGGCGTGCTGGGGCTGCTGTTGTGCTGGCGGGCGCTGAAAAAGCTGCGCGTGCTGCTGCGTAAACCCGCCTTTAAACGCTTTACGCCGCATCACGTGCATGACGCCCACTGTGGCTGCGGCCATCAGCATCTGCCTACAGAAGATCAGCTACAGCACGGTGACGACTGGCGCGCCAGGCTGATGATTATTCTCTCAATGGGGATGCGGCCCTGTTCCGGGGCCATCATGGTGCTGCTGTTCAGTAAGGTGATTGGCGTATTTGGCTGGGGAATGGCCTCGGCGCTGGCTATGTCGGCGGGAACCTCTGTCACTATTACCTCTCTGGCGCTGCTGGTACACAGCTTTCGCCAGCTGGCCATCAGGCTGAGCGGCACGAAAACACCGGTGCTGTGGCGGCAGATTGGCTGGGCGACGTTAGCATTAGCGGGTGGGGTGATTCTGGTTGCGGCGGCGGTGGTGATGTGGTTGAGTGCGGTGCCGGTCGGGCGGGGGTTAAGACCATTTTAAAGCGGCCCCTCGCCGGCATGCGCGAGGGGCAGGCGAGCCTGAATTAACGCTTCAGGGCTTCGCTCAGTTCGTCACGCATATTCGCCAGCATGGCTTTAACCACACGCGGGTTACCGGCAACGATGTTGCCCGTCAGCATGTGGTTATGACCGCCGGTGAAATCGCACACCAGAGCGCCTGCTTCACGGGCAATCAGTTCGCCAGCGGCAAAGTCCCACGGCTTCAGGCCAATCTCAAAGTAACCATCAACGCGGCCTGCGGCCACATAGCAGAGATCCAGCGCGGCTGAACCGGTGCGGCGGAAGTCGGCGCACTCGGTGAACAGTTTGCCGAGGATCTTCATATAGGCAGGAGCGTGCTGTTTAGCTTTGAACGGGAAGCCGGTCGCCAGGATGGTGCCATCCAGATCGCGTGCGGTGCTGCCGCGCAGGCGGTAGCCGTTCAGCTGTGCGCCCTGGCCGCGGGTCGCGGTGAAGAGTTCGTTGCGCATTGGATCGTAAACCACGGCCACTTCAGTACGGCCTTTGATGCGTACGGCAATAGAGACGGAGAAGTGCGGCAGACGTTTTACGAAGTTGGTGGTGCCATCCAGTGGATCGATAACCCATTGAACATCCTGATCTTCGCCTGCGTGTTCACCGCTTTCTTCGGTGATGATGGTGTGCTGCGGGTAAGATTTGCGAATGGTTTCGATAATCACGGCTTCTGCGGCTTTATCGACGTTAGTCACAAAGTCATTGCTGCCTTTCTGGCTGGTTTCTACGGAATCAGGTGTTTCGTAGTGCTTGGCAATTACATTACCCGCCTTGCGCGCTGCGCGCACGGCGATGGTCAACATTGGATGTTGCATCGGTTACTCTCACTGGATGTTAAAGAACGGGGGAAACGAAAACGGCGCAGAGTATAGCAGCGAGTTCGGAATATGTCTTCCGTTTATGATAGCATGGCCGAATATTCTTCCGACTCAGAAAAACTATGCTGCAAAATATCCGAATCGTGCTGGTCGAAACCTCTCATACCGGCAACATGGGCTCTGTCGCCCGCGCTATGAAAACGATGGGCTTAACCAACCTCTGGCTGGTCAATCCGCTGGTGAAACCCGACTCACAGGCTATTGCCCTTGCGGCAGGCGCCAGCGACGTCATTGGCAATGCGCAGATCGTCGATACCCTCGATGAAGCTCTGGCCGGCTGTAGCCTGGTGGTGGGCACCAGCGCGCGCTCCCGTACGCTGCCCTGGCCGATGCTGGATCCGCGTGAATGCGGCCTGAAAAGCGTCTCCGAAGGCGCCCATGCGCCGGTAGCGCTGGTGTTTGGCCGCGAGCGCGTTGGCCTCACCAACGAAGAGCTGCAGAAGTGCCACTACCACGTCGCCATTGCCGCGAACCCGGAGTACAGCTCGCTGAACCTGGCGATGGCGGTACAGGTTATCGCTTACGAAGTGCGTATGGCGTGGCTGGCAACTCAGGAAACCCCGCAGTCAGCAGAGCCGGAAGAGGCCCCTTATCCGCTGGTAGAAGATCTGGAGCGTTTCTACGGTCATCTGGAGAAGACGCTGCTGGGCACCGGTTTTATCAAGGCCGACCATCCGGGGCAGGTGATGAAC